>NZ_JAHLQZ010000093.1:0-15746 GCF_018919505.1 Citrobacter sp. S55_ASV_140 | reverse complement strand
CTGGGCCGGGGTTAACCTGTATGGATTTGCCACAGCTAACACCACGCCGTCCGTATCTGCTGCGCGCATTCTATGAGTGGTTGTTAGACAACCAGCTCACGCCGCATCTGGTGGTGGATGTGACGCTCCAGGACGTGCAGGTTCCGATGGAATACGCACGTGACGGGCAAATAGTTCTGAATATTGCACCGCGCGCGGTGGGGAACCTGGAACTGGCAAACGACGAAGTACGCTTTAACGCGCGCTTCGGTGGTGTGCCGCGTCAGGTTTCCGTCCCGCTGGCTGCGGTTCTGGCTATTTATGCTCGTGAAAACGGCGCCGGTACGATGTTTGAACCGGAAGCCGCCTACGACGAAGATGTCGCCAGCTTAAATGATGACGACAACGAAGCGTCTGGTTTTGAGAGTGAAACGGTTATGTCGGTCATTGATGGCGATAAGCCTGACAACAGCGACGACAACGATCCGGATGACACTCCGCCGCCGCCTCGCGGCGGGCGCCCAGCGCTACGCGTTGTGAAATAAATAGTGAAATAAAAAAACAGGCCCTTTCGGGCCTGTTCTGTTTTCTGGCTCCGCAATCAATAAAACAGCACGATGGTGACTATCATATTCACCACAAATCCTACTGCCATCGGAATAGCGGTGCGCTTTACCACCTCAAATGGCGACACGCCGGCAATCCCTGAAGTTACGACAATCACCGCGGTAATGGGTGATACCGCGCGCGCCAGCGTAGTGGCAAAATGCATCGGCATAATCATCACTACTGCCGGAATATGCAGCCCGGCGGCAATATCCGGGATCAGGCTGGCAAAAGACATAAACGGTGCGTTGCCTGATCCCATGACGATCGCGCAGGCGGCGATGACCACGGCCATGATGATCATCACGCCGATGCCGCCAAGGCCGGAGTGTTCCGCGCCTTTAATCACGGCGTCCACTGTGCCGATAGTCGTCAACCCTTTGGCAAAGATCTCACCGGCGACCACCAGCGTGACAACGTTGGCAAACTGCGTCCCCATGCCGTCAAAAAAAGCCTGCACATCATCCATTGTTTCGCGCAGATTATGTTTATGCAGGAATTCGACAAACATGGTCAGCGTCATGCTCATGAGCATCACCACCACCAGATTCAGCTCTGCCTGCATTAATCCCATATGTGCCAGCAACAGTGAACCCAGCATCAGGATCAGCGGCATCACCGGTAAAATGGCGTAATACAGCGGGGGCAGATCTTCCAGCGTCTTTTGCTCAGCGAACCCGTTGTTTTCCGGTAACGTTTTTTTATCAAATCGGCGCTGTACGAAAAAATGCGCAATGGCGACAGCGACAATAACGCATGAGGCGACGGGGAGCTGATAATGGAAGAAGTAGGTGGCGATTTTCATGCCCGCGACCTGCGCGGCAAAAATAGAGTTGGTTTCCAGAATGCCCCATTCAATCGACATCGAGGTAGCAATGACCGCAACCGCGGATAATCGACTCACGCCAAGACTGACCAGCGTTGGGAAAAGCGTCACCATCAGCAGCATGCCTAACCCGGAAGCGCTGGTAATGAACTGCGCCATGATCTGACCAATCACATAGGTGGCGGCCAGCACGACATAGGGGGAACGGATTAGCTTCAGCGGTCGGCTTAACAGGCTAACCATCGCTCTGCTGGCCCCCATCCAGTCCATATAACGGGCATAACCGCCCACCGCCATGATGGATAACCCCAGCCCTGCCGCCCTATTTGAGAGCATACGCAGAATTTCGTTGTAAATATCGACCAGGAGATAGCCGCTACTTTTATCGTCAGCGACCAGCATGCCGTAACCCAGCCAGACGCCGCAGATCATCAGGAAGATCCCGGCTGCGGCCAGCACGACCTGGGGTTTGTAGTTTTTGAGGATCAAGTAACCCATCGTTAATAAAACGATGACAGAGATAATAATGCCGAACATTGTTTCACTCCATGCCAGGGAAGATGATAAATCCGGTAATAATGCTGTTGTCAAAATGGATCTTATATTTTTCTGGACACTTTTTATGGAGTGGATATCTTATTTTTAATGCAATGGTTAATTTATTTTTCGTTATAAAATAGTCGGTTATGATAAATTATCACGTTCATATTCATAAATTTCACGAAGCTGATATGGTCTTGTTTAATTAAAGATAATCAGCATGTTTAAGCGAAATATAATATTAATATTAAATATATTATTCATAAGCCAGCCTGTCTGGATGACCATCATTTCACCCTGCTTTCGATCCTGTGTTAGGATAAACCCGCTGTTGTTTGTCACCACGACTTAGCTGAATGGACCCTATGAACGCATTTGATTCGCAAGCTGAAGACTCTCCATCCACCATTGGCCGTAGCTTACGCAATCGCCCGCTGGCGCGTAAAAAACTGTCTGAGATGGTTGAAGAAGAACTGGAGCAGATGATCCGTCGTCGGGAATTTGGCGAGGGGGAACAACTGCCGTCTGAGCGGGAGCTGATGGCCTTCTTTAACGTGGGCCGTCCTTCTGTACGAGAAGCGCTGGCAGCGTTAAAACGCAAAGGCCTGGTACAAATCAACAACGGCGAGCGCGCCCGCGTTTCGCGTCCTTCGGCTGATACCATTATCAGCGAGCTCTCCGGTATGGCCAAAGATTTCCTCGCGCATCCCGGCGGCATAGCCCACTTCGAGCAGTTGCGACTGTTCTTTGAATCCAGCCTGGTACGATATGCCGCAGAACATGCTACTGACGAGCAAATCGACAGACTGGCGAAAGCACTGGAGATCAACAGCCAGTCGCTGGATGACAATACGCTGTTCATTCGCTCGGACGTTGATTTTCACCGCGTGCTGGCGGAGATCCCGGGCAATCCCATCTTTATGGCGATCCATGTTGCGCTGTTAGACTGGCTGATTGCTGCCCGCCCGACCGTTGCCGATCAAGAGTTGTATGAGCACAACAACGTGAGTTATCAGCAGCATATCGCCATTGTCGACGCAATTCGCCAGCGCGATCCTGAAGAAGCTGACCGCGCACTGCAAGAACACCTCAACAGCGTTTCCGCAACCTGGCACGCCTTCAGCAAAAATAAAAAATTGCGTAAGTGATCGCGATCCTGACGATCGTTTAAACTCAAAATCATTCAAGTTGCATCAAGGCGGCAAGAGAGCGAGTCCCCTGGAGCATAGATAACTATGTGACCGGGGGGAGCGAACGCAGCCAACGCAGAGGTGGCTCGAAGGATGAAGAGTTTAGTGAAGCAGATCGCACTATAAGCGTTCTGTATTGTATTGCTGCTTATTTGATCTGGTATAACAGGTATAAAGGTATGCAGTCAGATAACACTAATCATCGACAGAGGTAGTTATGGCAAGAGATCTAAAAGGCGTAATGCCAGCGTTGTTAACCCCATTCGATAACCAACAGCGGCTGGATGTTGAGAGCCTGCGCCGGCTGGTGCGTTTCAACATTGGCCAGGGTATTGATGGGCTCTATGTCGGTGGCTCTACGGGCGAGGCCTTTGTCCAAAATCGCGTTGAAAGAGAGCAGGTGCTGGAAATTGTTGCCGAAGAAGCGAAAGGCAAGGTGACGCTTATCGCCCACGTTGGCACGGTGAGCACCGAAGAGAGCCAGCAGCTGGCGAGCGCCGCGTATCGCTACGGCTTTGATGCGGTTTCAGCCGTCACGCCGTTTTACTATCCGTTCAGCTTCGAAGAGCACTGCGATCATTACCGCGCAATTATTGATTCAGCGAATGGATTGCCGATGGTGGTCTATAACATCCCGGCGCTGAGCGGCGTAAAACTGACGCTGGATCAGATCAACACGCTGGTGACGCTACCTGGCGTTGGCGCGCTGAAGCAAACTTCCGGCGATCTCTATCAGATGGAACAGATCCGCCGCGCTCATCCCGATCTGGTGCTTTATAACGGTTATGACGAGATTTTCGCTTCTGGTGTGCTGGCGGGCGCAGATGGCGGTATCGGTAGCACTTACAACATCATGGGATGGCGTTATCAGGGAATTGTGAAAGCGCTCAAAGAAGGCGATATCCGGACGGCACAAAAGCTGCAAACTGAGTGCAATAAGGTTATCGATCTGCTCATTAAGGTTGGCGTGTTCCGTGGCCTGAAAACGGTACTGCACTATATGGACGTGGTTTCTGTTCCGCTGTGTCGTAAGCCGTTTGCCCCGGTAGATGAACGCTATCTGCCGGAACTGAAAGCGCTGGCTAACCAACTGCTGGCGGAAAAGGCGTAATCGCGGGTCGCCGGGGACGCTTCGCTCGCCCGGCCTGGATTTTCGACCGTAGGCCGGATAAGGCAAAGCCGCTATCCGGCACAACAACAAAAATCGTCGGGAGAGTAAAATGAGTACTTCTACCCAGAGCATCCCGTGGTATCGCCATCTCAATCGGGCGCAATGGCGGGCATTTTCCGCCGCCTGGCTGGGATATTTACTTGATGGTTTTGATTTTGTGTTAATCGCCCTTGTGCTGACGGAAGTACAAGGCGAATTCGGTCTGACGACGGTGCAGGCTGCCAGTTTGATCTCAGCCGCCTTTATCTCCCGCTGGTTTGGCGGGTTAATGTTGGGAGCCATGGGCGACCGTTACGGACGCCGCCTGGCGATGGTTACCAGCATCATACTGTTCTCTGTAGGGACGCTGGCTTGCGGCTTCGCGCCGGGTTACACCACCATGTTTATCGCCCGCCTGGTTATTGGGATGGGGATGGCCGGCGAGTATGGCTCCAGCGCCACCTATGTCATTGAAAGCTGGCCTAAACACCTGCGTAACAAAGCCAGTGGTTTCCTGATCTCCGGTTTCTCCGTTGGTGCCGTGGTCGCCGCCCAGGTTTACAGCCTGGTGGTTCCGGTCTGGGGATGGCGCGCGCTGTTCTTTATCGGCATTTTGCCGATTATCTTCGCCCTCTGGCTGCGTAAAAATATTCCGGAAGCGGAAGACTGGAAAGAGAAACACGAAGGCAAAGCGCCGGTGCGGACGATGGTGGACATTCTCTACCGGGGCGAACATCGGGTTATCAATATTCTGATGACTCTCGCCGCCGCAACCGCGCTGTGGTTCTGCTTTGCGGGCAATCTGCAAAATGCGGCTATCGTGGCGATTCTCGGACTGATATGCGCATTTATCTTCATTAGCTTTATGGTGCAAAGCAGCGGTAAGCGTTGGCCCACGGGCGTCATGCTGATGGTCGTCGTGCTGTTCGCTTTCCTTTACTCGTGGCCGATTCAGGCGCTGCTGCCCACGTATCTGAAAACCGAACTCATGTATGACCCCTCAACGGTTGCCAGAGTGCTCTTCTTTAGCGGCTTTGGCGCGGCGGTCGGTTGCTGCGTCGGTGGGTTTCTTGGCGACTGGCTGGGCACCCGTAAAGCCTATGTCTGCAGTCTTTTGGCCTCGCAGTTGCTGATTATTCCGGTGTTTGCGATCGGTGGTTCAAACGTCTGGGTCCTGGGTTTGCTGCTGTTTTTCCAGCAAATGCTCGGTCAGGGGATCTCCGGGATCTTACCGAAATTAATCGGCGGCTATTTCGATACTGACCAGCGTGCTGCGGGTCTGGGCTTCACCTACAACGTTGGGGCGCTGGGCGGGGCACTGGCGCCGATCATCGGCGCGCTGATTGCACAACGTCTGGATCTGGGTACTGCGCTGGGATCGCTCTCCTTCGGCCTGACATTTGTGGTGATCCTGCTGATTGGTCTCGATATGCCGTCCCGCGTACAGCGCTGGCTGCGCCCTGAAGCGTTACGCACGCATGATGCCATCGATGGTCGGCCATTTAGCGGGGCCGTGCCGTTCGGCGGTGACAAAAGCACCATGGTGAAATCCAAAAGTTAATCGGGTCGCCCGGCGCTAAACCGGGCAACTAGCGAAAGGGAAGAACGATGTCGTTATTTGAGCAGTGGGATAAAAAGCTTATCACCGCGATGCAGAAGGCAGCGTTATGACTACGCTGGCGATTGATATTGGCGGCACCAAACTGGCTGCCGCGTTGGTGGACAGCAGTCTGCAAATCCGCGAACGGCGTGAATTGCCAACGCCTGCCAGCAAAACGCCGGATGCGCTGCGCGCCGCGTTACAGGCACTGATTGCGCCACTACAAGAGCAGGCGAAGCGGGTGGCGATCGCCTCGACGGGGATTATCCATGAGGGTTCTCTGCTGGCGCTGAATCCGCATAACCTCGGCGGGTTGCTGCATTTTCCGCTGCGGCAAACGCTAAAAGATCTCACCGGTTTGCCGACGCTGGCGGTCAATGATGCGCAGGCCGCGGCGTGGGCTGAGTATCATGCGCTTGGCGGCGAGTATCGCGATATGGTGTTTATTACTGTTTCCACCGGCGTGGGCGGCGGGGTAGTGAGTGCTGGGAAACTGCTGACCGGAGTCGGCGGTCTGGCCGGGCATCTGGGACATACGCTGGCCGATCCGCATGGACCCGTGTGTGGCTGCGGGCGTGTGGGCTGCGTTGAAGCGATCGCATCCGGTCGTGGGATCGCGGCGGCTGCTGAAGGCGCGCTTGCCGGATGCGACGCCAAAACTATTTTTAGCCGTGCCGGGCAGGGTGATGAGCAGGCAAGCCAGTTGATCCATCGCTCAGCGCGAACATTGGCAAGGCTTGTCGCTGATGTGAAGGCCATGACCGATTGCCAGTGCATGGTCATTGGCGGCAGCGTTGGGCTGGCTGAAGGGTATCTGGCGCTGGTGGAACATTATCTGGCACAAGAGCCAGCGGCCTATCACGTGGAATTACTGGCAGCGCATTACCGTCATGACGCTGGATTATTGGGGGCTGCGCTGTTGGCCCGGGGAGAATAATGATGATGACCGATGAGCTGCGTTCACTGCCTTCTTCCGGATTACATCCGGTATTGCAGGAAGCGCTAACGCTGGCCGTTGCGGCAAGGCCGCAGGAGAAAGTACCAGGATGCTATGAGCTGCAGGGCGATAATATTTTTATGAACGTCATGCAGTTCGTCACGCAGAGCCCAGAGCAAAAAAAAGCGGAGCTGCATCAGCAGTACATTGATATTCAGGTGCTATTGTCCGGTGAAGAACGCATTCTGTTCGGGATGACCGATTCTGCTCGCCAGTGCGAAGAGATACATGCTGAGGACGATTATCAACTGTGCAATCACATTGCCGATGAGCAGGCGCTCACCTTAAAGCCGGGAAGATTCGCAATTTTTATGCCGGGTGAACCGCATAAACCGGGTTGTGCAGTGGGGGACCCAGGGGAAATCAAAAAAGTCGTGATTAAGGTGCGCGCCAGCTTATTACACGCCTGACGATGAGAGAGACGGTGTCGGATGACAAGGTTGGCGCCATCCGACACGGGATATAACAATTTAGCGCTTAAACGTCACTGCTTCCGGCTGCGTCAAGTGCAGCGTGGTTTGGCTGGGGACTGTCTCGGCAATGACTCGCCCATGACGAATAGAATACCGCGCAGGCGTCTGGCGACGAACCGCGTCAAATCCATTTTCAGCCGGTAAAATCACCAGATTCGCGGTGTTCCCCACGCTCAGGCCATAGTCTTGCAGGTGCAGGGTTTTCGCGCTGTGGGTAGTGATCAGATTCAGTCCATCATTTATCTGTCCGTATCCCATCAGCTGGCACACGTGTAACCCCATATGCAGCACCTGTAACATATTTGCCGTGCCTAATGGATACCACGGATCGAAGACGTCATCATGACCGAAGCAGACGTTGATCTCCGCTTCCAGCATCTCTTTGACGCGCGTGACGCCGCGGCGTTTAGGATAAGTGTCAAAGCGTCCTTGCAGGTGAATATTCACCAGTGGATTGGCGACAAAGTTAATACCGGACATTTTCAACAGGCGGAAAAGACGGGAAGCATATGCGCCGTTATAGGAGTGCATTGCCGTGGTATGACTGGCAGTCACGCGCTCGCCCATATTGTAGCGATGCGCCAGCGCCGCGACGGTTTCAACAAAGCGTGATTGCTCATCGTCAATTTCGTCGCAGTGCACATCGATAAGTCGGTCGTATTTTTGCGCCAGGGCGAAGATTTTGTGCAGCGACTCCACGCCATATTCACGCGTAAATTCAAAGTGGGGAATCGCGCCGATGACATCGGCCCCCAAACGCACGGCTTCCTCTAACAGCGCTTCACCGTTGGGATAAGACAGAATACCTTCTTGCGGGAATGCGACAATTTGCAGCTCTACCCACGGCGCGACCTCTTGCTTCACCTCCAGCATGGCTTTCAAAGCCGTTAGCGTAGGATCGGAAACGTCAACGTGGGTACGGACATACTGGATGCCATTAGCCATCTGCCATTTCAGGGTTTGCATCGCGCGCGCTTTTACGTCTTCGTGAGTCAGCATTGCCTTACGCTCGGCCCAGCGTTCAATACCCTCAAACAACGTACCAGACTGGTTCCAGCTCGGCTCACCCGCGGTTTGCGTTGTATCCAGATGGATATGTGGCTCAACGAACGGTGGGATTGCCAGACCACCCTCGGCATCAAGTACTTCGCCTTGTGGTAACGCAGCTGCGTCCTGAGGCTCAATCCGGCTGAAGCGCCCGTTTTCAATCGTGAGCTGCCATAATCCTTCGCGTCCCTGTAAACGCGCCTGACGGATGGTGATGTTATTGTTCTGCATGGCTGACCTCTGGTGATTTAGCAAGGCTGCGATTGAAAAGTGGATTCAGCAGGATATAGCTGAATACGCCGCCGAGTACGGCGTTGACTGGCACAATACCGGGAATATAGTGACCGGCGGCGATGCCCAGCGCAACGGACAAAATAGCTATCCAGTTGACGGTCATAAATCGTGCTTTGCTGAAATCGGCATATCGGCGATGGTTCAGCAGATAGTCGGCGATAATCACCCCGCCAATCGGCGGAATCGCTGCCGACAGAAATGTTAGCCAGCCAACAAAGTTATTGTAAAGCCACAGCGCGCACAGTGTGCCGATAATGCCGTTAGCCACCGACAGCGTACGGCTGGAAAGGCCGGTAATATTGGCAAATCCCAGACCCGATGCGTACAGCGCATTGTCATTAGTGGTCCAGATATTCAGGCCGAGCACCACAATTGCTGGCAGCAGCAGGCCCTGGGCTATCATCACGTCAGAAATATCTGCTTGTCCGACTGCAGCGGCGCCCGCCGCACCGAAGATAAACATCAACGAGTTGCCAAGGAAAAAAGCGACCATGGCAATCAGCACCGCGCCTTTGGCATTGCGGCCAAAGCGAACGAAGTCAGCAGTTAACGTCCCGGCGCTGACAAACGAGCCTACCACCAGCGCGAGAGCGGTGGAGAAATCAAGCGGCGTTTGCGGCGCAATCGCTTTTAAATGGTCTAAACCGCCGACATCGCTCACCGCAAGCCAGACGGAGTAGCTGCCAAGAATGACGATGGCGGGCACAGCGATGATAGATAAAATGGTCAGGGCCGAGATGCCAAAAAAGATAGTCATCGTCATCAGCAGACCGGAAACCGCAATCAGGATATTGACGTCAATCCCCGTCGCTTTGCCAACCGGGATGGCAAACATGGCTACACCCACGCCAAACCAGCCGACCTGGGTGCCGCCTAATAGCAGTGAAGGAAGCCAGGAACCTTTCACGCCAAATGAGTAACGAGCAAGGAGGTGGGTGGAGAGTCCGGTTTTTGCGCCGATGAAACCGAGAAATGCAGTGTAAATACCGAGGAGAAGATTACCGAAGAGAACTGCGAGGAAGAAATCATTATAAGAAAGACCGGTACCGAGTGTGCCACCGGTCCACATACTGGCGGAAAAAAATGTGAGCCCCAACATAACAAACGTTAGTGGTATCACGCCTTTCCGCGCCGCCAGAGGGACGGGGCCCTGGCTATAATTGTTGTCCTGCGACACAACGCCTCCATGAATTTTGCCCAAAAAATCCGCCGCATAATATACAGTTCTCAGAATAAAGCAAACGTTTTCGTGTGATGTTTTCTTGATGATTATTCATGGGGTTAATGGTTTCGCTAATTTTTCTCCGTCGTCAGTGAACCACCGCGTGCGAGTTGAGTTTCCAGCATGGTTTGCGAACGAATGAGTTCGTCTGTGAGTAATACCAGTAAGCTGACCATGTAAGCGGAAAAATATTAGCTCCCCATCCATCAGCGTCAGGCTGTGGCAGGGGAGCCCGAAGAGTTACACTTCCAGATAATTCAGAATCCCGTCAGCCGCTTTACGACCTTCGGCAATCGCGGTGACCACCAGATCAGAACCGCGCACGATATCGCCACCGGCGAAGATTTTCGGGTTGCTGGTCTGAAAGGCGATGTCACTGCGCTCAGGGGCGATAATCCGGCCCTGAGAATCCAGTTCGACGCTGTGTTTTGCCAGCCATTCCATACTGTGCGGACGGAAACCAAACGCCAGTACCACCGCATCCGCCGGTACAACGTGCTCGGAACCGGCGACGATCTCCGCGCGGCGACGACCCTTCGCATCCGGTTCGCCCATTTCGGTACGCGCCATTTTCACGCCGCATACTTTACCGTTGGCATTCACTTCCACGCCTAACGGCTGGACGTTGAACTGGAATTCCACGCCTTCTTCACGCGCGTTTTTCACTTCGCGCTTGGAACCCGGCATGTTCTCTTCGTCGCGGCGATAGGCGCAGATTACATGTGCTGCGTTCTGGCGAACCGAGGTGCGCACGCAGTCCATTGCCGTATCGCCACCGCCGAGAACGACGACGCGTTTGCCTTCCATGCTGATGTACGGCTCGTCGCTGCTTTCGCCAAAGCCCATCAACTGTTTAGTATTGGCGATCAGGAATGGCAGGGCGTCGAATACGCCGGAAGCGTCTTCGTTCTCCAGTCCGCCGCGCATCGACTGATAAGTACCTACGCCAAGGAATACCGCGTCGTAATCCTTCAGCAGGTCGTCGAGCTGGACGTCACGGCCCACTTCCACGTTGAGTTTGAACTCAATACCCATGCCGGTGAAGATTTCACGGCGGCGGGTCATGACCTCTTTCTCCAGCTTGAAAGCCGGAATGCCGAAGGTCAGCAGACCACCGATCTCCGGATGACGATCAAACACCACTGCCTTCACGCCGTTGCGGGTTAGCACATCAGCGCAGGCCAGGCCCGCCGGCCCCGCACCGATAATCGCCACGCGTTTGTCCGTCTGGCGCACACCGGTCATATCCGGGCGCCAGCCCATTTCGAACGCTTTATCGTTGATATAGCGCTCGATGTTACCGATGGTCACCGCGCCGAACTCGTCATTCAGGGTACAGGATCCTTCACACAGACGATCCTGCGGGCAGACGCGGCCGCAAACTTCCGGCAGGGTGTTGGTCTGGTGTGACAGCTCAGCCGCTTCAAAAATACGCCCCTCGTTGGCCAGCTTCAGCCAGTTTGGGATGTAGTTATGCACCGGGCACTTCCACTCGCAGTACGGGTTGCCGCAGGACAGGCAGCGATCCGCCTGCGCTTTCGCCTGGCCTTCAGAAAAAGGCTCGTAGATCTCGATAAACTCGATCTTACGGATCTTCAGCGGTTTCTTAGGCGGATCAACACGCTGCAGGTCGATAAATTGGTATACGTTCTGACTCATTGCTGCTACCCCTTACTGCGCCTGCACACGCAGCTCTGCTGCGCTACGACTACGGTGACCCAACAGTGCTTTCACATCACTGGATTTTGGTTTTACCAGCGCGAATTTCGCTGAGAATGCTGGCCAGTTAGCCAGGATCTCTTCGCCGCGTGAAGAGCCGGTATGTTGTACGTGCTCGGTAATCAGACCGCGCAGGTGTTCTTCGTGAATGGCAAGAGAATCAACGTCCAGCACTTCCACCAGTTCCGGGTTCACGCGCTTGCGGAAATCGCCATCTTCATCCAGTACGTAGGCGAATCCGCCCGTCATGCCTGCCCCGAAGTTAACGCCCGTTTTGCCGAGAATACAGACGATGCCGCCGGTCATGTATTCGCAGCCGTTGTCGCCGATACCTTCCACCACGGTGATTGCGCCGGAGTTACGCACCGCAAAGCGCTCGCCCGCACGACCTGCCGCAAACAGACGACCGCCGGTGGCGCCGTACAGGCAGGTATTACCGATGATGCTCGCTTTATGACTGAGAAATGCGGAACCTATTGGCGGACGAATCGCGATAAGGCCGCCCGCCATACCTTTGCCGACATAGTCGTTGGCATCGCCGGTCAGATACAGCTCGACGCCGCCCGCGTTCCACACGCCAAAGCTCTGGCCTGCAGTACCGTTGAAGTGCGCTTTAATTGGGTCAGATGCCAGGCCCTGATCGCCGTGGGTTTGGGCAATATAGCCAGACAGCGACGCGCCGACGGAACGGTCGGTGTTGCGGATATCGAACCAGAAGGTTTTGCTCTGGCGCTCGTCGACATACGGTTTTGCCTGTTGCAGTAGCTGTGCGTTCAGCACGCCGTTATCAAACGGCGGGTTGTTCTCGGTGCAGAATAACGCCTTACCAGGATGCGGCTCGGCGGTTTCCAGCAGACGCGACAGCTCCAGCTTCTGCTGTTTGGCGGTAAACCCTTCCAGCTCTTTGAGCAGGTCGGTACGACCAATCAGATCCACCAGACGTTTCACGCCCAGCTCGGCCATCAGCTCGCGTACTTCGCGGGCGATAAATTCAAAGTAGTTGGTCACTTTGAACGGCAGACCGTGATAGTGGTTCTTACGCAGTTTGTCGTCCTGAGTTGCCACGCCGGTTGCGCAGTTATTCAGATGGCAAATACGCAGGTATTTACAGCCCAGCGCGACCATTGGGCCGGTGCCGAAACCAAAGCTTTCCGCGCCAAGAATCGCCGCTTTAATGATATCCACGCCGGTTTTCAGACCGCCATCGACCTGCAGACGAATCTTATGACGCAGACCGTTGGCGACCAACGCCTGCTGGGTTTCCACCAGACCCAGCTCCCATGGGCAACCCGCATATTTCACAGAGGAGAGCGGGCTTGCGCCGGTGCCGCCGTCGTAGCCGGCGATGGTGATCAGATCCGCATAGGCTTTTGCCACGCCGGTAGCGATGGTGCCGACACCCGGTTCGGACACCAGCTTCACCGAGATCATCGCTTTCGGGTTAACCTGTTTAAGGTCGAAAATCAGCTGCGCTAAGTCCTCGATAGAGTAGATATCGTGGTGTGGCGGCGGGGAGATCAGCGTCACCCCCGGCACCGAATAGCGCAGTTTGGCGATGTACGGGGTAACTTTATCACCCGGCAACTGACCGCCTTCGCCCGGCTTCGCGCCCTGAGCGACTTTAATCTGAATGACGTCGGCGTTGACCAGGTACGCCGGGGTTACGCCAAAGCGACCGGAAGCCACCTGCTTAATACGCGATACCTTGTTGGTGCCATAACGCGCAGGATCTTCGCCGCCTTCGCCGGAGTTAGAGTTACCGCCGATGCTGTTCATCGCTTCCGCCAGCGCCTCATGTGCTTCCGGGCTTAATGCGCCGATAGACATGGCTGCGGTATCAAAGCGTTTAAATAATTCGCTCGCGGGCTCTACCTCGTCAATGCTCACGGCTTCATCGCCAGGCGTAATCGCCAGCAGATCGCGCAGCGTGGCCGCCGGACGCTCATTGACCAGCTTGGCATATTCCTGATAGTCGCTGTATTCGCCGCTTTGTACAGCCAGTTGCAGCGTGCGTACCACGTCCGGGTTGTAAGCGTGGTATTCGCCGCCGTGGACGTACTTCAGCAAACCGCCCTGGCTAATCGGTTTCCGCGCCAGCCAGGCATGTTTCGAGAGGTTTAGCAGATCCTGCTGGAAGTCGGTAAAAGCTGCGCCGCTGATGCGGCTGACTACGCCCTGGAAGCACAGCGCCACAACATCATCGTGCAGACCAACGGCTTCAAACAGCTTCGAGCAGCGGTAAGAGGCGATGGTTGAGATGCCCATTTTGGACATGATCTTGTACAGACCTTTGTTGATGCCGTTACGGTAGTTCAGCATCACGGTCCGGTAATCTTTGGCAATCGCCTGAGTGTCGATCAGACGCCCCAGCGTTTCATAGGCCAGATACGGATAAATGGCCGTCGCACCGAAGCCGAGCAGCACCGCGAAGTGGTGCGGGTCACGCGCGCTCGCCGTTTCAACGATGATGTTGGCGTCGCAACGCAGGCTTTGTTCTACCAGACGCGTTTGCACTGCGCCCACGGCCATCGGTGCCGGAACCGGCAAGCGGTTTTTCGCGATGTTACGGTCAGAGAGCACCAGGAGCACCGTGCCGTTACGTACCATCTGTTCCGCCTTATCGCACAAGGCTTTCACCGTCTCCTCCAGCGTGGTTTCGGTCACGTCAAAGGTGATATCCAGCCGGTCAGCGCGATAATGCTCCTCTTTCATGGTGGTGAGCTGGGTGAAATCGGAGTACAGCAGGATCGGCGATTTAAAGCTCAGACGGTGTGCCTGACCTTCGGCTTCGCAGAAGACGTTCATTTCGCGACCGATGCTGGTGGCCAGCGACATAACGTGCGCTTCACGCAGCGGGTCGATCGGCGGGTTAGTCACCTGCGCGAACTGCTGGCGGAAGTAGTCATAAATGATGCGCGGCTGGCTGGACAGCACGGCAAACGGGGTATCGTCACCCATTGAGCCGACCGCTTCCTGGCCGTTTTCACCGAGCACGCGAATGACGGAATCCAGCTCTTCGGCGCTGTAGTTAAACTGTTTCTGGTAGCTGGCGAGGGTATCATCGTCCAGCTCGCGGCTGCCGACCTGATCGTCAGCCAGCTCTTCGAACGGCACCAGGCGACGAACGTTTTTCTCCATCCACTCTTTGTAGGGGTGGCGGCTTTTCAGGTCATTATCGGTTTCCGCTGAGTGCAGAATGCGGCCGCTGCGGGTGTCGATAACCATCAGCTCGCCAGGGCCGACGCGGCCTTTTTCCACCACTTCATCCGGCTGATAATCCCAGATCCCGACTTCAGAGGCGCAGGTAATCAGCTTGTCTTTGGTGATGACGTAGCGCGCCGGGCGCAGGCCGTTACGATCGAGGTTACAGGCGGCAAAGCGACCATCGGACATGACGATGCCCGCCGGGCCGTCCCACGGTTCCATGTGCATAGAGTTGAAGTCAAAGAACGCGCGTAGCTCCGGATCCATATCCGGGTTGTTCTGCCAGGCCGGCGGCACCAGTAAGCGCATGGCGCGGATGATGTCCATCCCGCCCGCCAGCAGCAGCTCCAGCATATTATCCATCGAACTGGAGTCGGAGCCGGTTTCGTTGACGAACGGCGCCGCGTCATGCAGGTCAGGGATCAGCGGCGTCTGGAATTTATAGGTACGGGCGCGCGCCCACTGGCGGTTACCTGTGATGGTGTTGATCTCGCCGTTGTGCGCCAGGTAGCGGAACGGCTGCGCCAGCGGCCAGCGCGGCACGGTGTTGGTGGAGAAGCGCTGGTGGAACAGGCAGATAGCTGATTCCAGACGCAGGTCCGCGAGGTCCAGGTAAAAGCGCGGCAGATCCGCCGGCATACACAGACCTTTATAGATATTGACCAGGTTCGACAGGCTACAGACGTAGAAGTCTTTATCTTGCAGGAGGCGTTTTTCAATACGACGGCGAGCAATGAACAGGCGGCGTTCCATATCACGTGGGCGCCAACCCGCAGGGGCGTTAACGAAAATTTGCTCAATACGAGGCAGGGAGGATAGAGCGATTTCACCGAGAACACCTTCGTTGGTCGGCACGTCGCGCCAGCCGACAATCGACAGGGTCTCCTGCTGTAATTCTT
>NZ_JAHLQZ010000092.1:0-15757 GCF_018919505.1 Citrobacter sp. S55_ASV_140 | reverse complement strand
GCGTTACAACGATAAAAACAAAGTGATTCTTTCCGACTACAACGCATTTTGGGCGTCGCTTGGCGGCGAGTGCGACAGCCGCGGGTACTATCATATTCCGCGTGCGCTGGCACGAAAAAGCGAAGCGGAGATTGCCAGTAAAAAACGCGCAGAATACCGCCGTCGCTATCAGCTACTGGACAGCATCCACGCGCAGCTGTCGTCGATGTTTCGCCACTAATCCGCTCTGCCGCGTGCCAGCCACAGCACGCGGGAAAACATTTTCCGCAACAAAGTGGGAACGGCGTCTACACCACGCCGCCCTGCTTCCATCGCCACCTCGATCGCCAGATCCGGTTTTGACGAACGATGAATCGCCTTGGAGATAATTTTGCGCATATTCATTGGCACGTTTTCCGGGATCTGCGCGACGCGATGAAAGACATCGGCGAACCCCTGACGATACATAAAGTGTTCCATATCCAGCGCGGGGAGCATGGTTAAATGATCGCGCTCCTCCTCTCTGTCGTTATTCAATAAACCGCGCACCGTGGCGGCATACTTTTTCCCCGCTTCATCGCCATCGACCAGCACGTGCCATTCAATCCCCATCCGGCGGGCAAACTTAACCAGTGGTTTAAGGCCTGACTGAGCAAATTCAATGACTTTAATGCCTTCCGCATCAAAGTGGTGTCCGCACTGGCGGGCCAGCTCGTTAATGACCCAGGTTTCCGTTTCGCCTTCCACCAGCAGCCAGCAGCGGGCAAACAGTGAAGATGCGCGATTGAAACGAATATGGAAAGCAATACGCCGACCGTCCTCCGCGCTGATCCCACCCGGCCCCAGTCGCCAGGCGGCGACGCGGGATGACTCACGCACCAAACGGACAACATGTTCCACCGGCGTGAGAGACAGCAACTCACCGGAGTTGGTGGTCGCCACCCGCTGGAGAGGAAGTAGATTCAGCAGGTGCCAGGCAACCGACAACATGATGGGATGTAAACGCGTTTCCGGGTCTTCTATCAGCAATAAAGGCCGGGCATCTTTATCCAGCCTTAACGTGCCTTTGGCCTGCAACAGCGTCGAGAACAGTCCCAACAGGATAACGCGATGCGTTCGTCCGCCAGGTTTATCAATCATGCGGTTAATGATATCCAGATAGCGCCAGCTACGTTGCTCGTTATTGGAGCGGCGGCGCATCAGGCGGTAGCGGGACTGACCAGAACCCTGCTCAGAAAAATAGTGCTCTAATAGCTGCACCATAGCCGACAGCCCCTGACGAATCTGCCCATCGGTCAGGTTTTGTGGGCGGGTAGCCAGTTCACGCGCCAGAAAATCCAGCTGGCGAGCGGTCACTTCAACATCCGCCGAATCCGGCACCGTACCGTTACGAATGCGCCGCATAAAACGCGCGTCACGCAGACGCAACACAGGCATCAGACGCACGAGATGCCGCGCCAGATCGTTAATATCGTCGAGATTGAGCGGATGACCATCACTATCAAGAAAACTACGTAGCGTCAGGACGGTCCCATCATCCGCGCACTCGCCCTCCAGACGATAGAATATACGGTGATAGCTATCGTGGCACGGCGTCCAGCAAGCTTCCAGAGGACGGTAGCGACGAACCCGATGACGACCCGGCTGAGATTCACGAAACGTCAGGATAATGTGCAAATGATGTTCCCGGCCCTGTATATCCCCCGGCGGGAACCAAAAATCATCGCGGTCAAAGTGGTACAAATCAGATTCCGGCGACAGCAGCAAGGTTAAGGCATCCAGCAGACTGGACTTCCCCCACGCGTTCTCCCCAATCAGTACGTTACTCTGCTCAAGCATCAACGACAGGCGGTTAATACCACGAAATCCAACAATCTCAACGCGTTCGAGAATCATATAGCCTCCGGAAATGCTAACTTTTTCCTTCAAGTTATCAGGAGTATAACGTTAACCGAGCGCTCAGGGCACCCGATATCATCAGGAGGTTAATCGCAGAAATCAAAAAAATTAAGAATATTCTTCTTATGTTTTCCTGTGATTATAATTTCTGAGCTCAATCATCATTTTTAGCTAATTGAACTATGCTTCATTCATCCAATATTCAAAAAGGAATCACGACATATTGCCTTAAATCAAATTTTTTCATCAATTTAACTGGCGAAGGGATGATGTTTTTTTCTAAAATACCCACTCTTTCATCATCGTCCCTTTAAGCGATGAATTACCGGGCAAGGAATACGAACCCGGAACTTTTAATTGAGGTGGTTATGTTCAGGAAATTAGCAGCCGAATTCTTCGGTACGTTTTGGCTCGTCTTTGGTGGGTGCGGTAGCGCAGTACTGGCCGCAGCATTCCCGGAATTGGGAATTGGATTCACCGGTGTCGCATTGGCATTTGGTCTGACCGTATTAACTATGGCCTTTGCCGTGGGCCATATTTCAGGTGGACATTTTAACCCGGCAGTAACCTTCGGTTTATGGGCTGGCGGTCGCTTCCCGGCGAAAGACGTTATTGGATATGTTATTGCGCAGGTTGTGGGCGGTATTGTTGCAGCTGCGGCTCTGTATCTAATTGCCAGCGGTAAAGCAGGTTTTGATGCAACCGCCAGCGGTTTTGCTTCGAACGGCTTTGGTGAGCATTCACCTGGCGGTTATTCCATGCTTTCTGCTGTTGTAATTGAAATTATTCTGACCGCTGGTTTCTTATTAGTGATCCACGGCGCGACCGACAAACATGCTCCGGCAGGTTTTGCCCCTATTGCAATCGGTCTGGCGTTAACACTGATCCACTTGATCAGCATTCCAGTCACTAATACCTCCGTAAACCCGGCACGTAGTACCGCAGTTGCCATTTTCCAGGGCGGCTGGGCATTGCAACAATTGTGGTTCTTCTGGGTCATGCCAATTATCGGTGGGGTTCTCGGTGGTCTTATTTACCGCACTCTGCTGGAAAAACGCGATTAATCGATAACAAAAAGGCCTGGCGAAAGTCAGGCCTTTTTTCCTCGCTATATTTCCTTTTATTTGCAACTTTACTCCCCTCTTTGCATTGAGTAGTGTGTGCTTGCGCATTTCGTCTTACATCTCAGCAAGGATCGGGTTTTCATGTTTTCAGGGCTGTTAATCATTCTGGTTCCCCTTATTGTGGGCTACCTTATTCCACTTCGGCACATGGGCGCACTAAAACTCATCAATCGCCTGTTGAGCTGGATCGTCTACCTTATTCTCTTTTTTATGGGCATCAGCCTGGCGTTTCTGGATAATCTCGCCAGCAACCTGTTAGCCATACTTCATTATTCTGCTGTCAGCGTGACGGTTATTTTGCTGTGTAATATCGCCGCGCTGTTCTGGCTGGAGCGTTCACTGCCCTGGCGGCATAACCATCAGCAAGAGAAACTACCGTCGCGGATCGCGATGGCGTTTGAGTCGCTCCAGCTTTGCGGGGTTGTCGTGGTGGGCTTCCTGCTGGGTCTCACCGGTCTTTCCTTTTTGCAGCACGCCACCGAAGCCAGCGAATATACGTTAATCTTTTTACTGTTCCTGGTGGGGATTCAGCTTCGCAACAGCGGCATGACCCTCAAGCAAATCGTGCTGAATCGCCGGGGCATGATTGTTGCCGTCGTCGTCGTCGCCAGTTCGATGCTGGCGGGGGTTATCAATGCGTTTATCCTCGGCCTGCCGGTCAAAACCGCGATGGCGATGGCGTCAGGTTTTGGTTGGTATTCGCTGTCCGGTATTCTGTTAACCGAATCGTTCGGGCCGGTGATTGGCAGTGCCGCCTTCTTTAATGACCTGGCGCGAGAACTGATTGCCATTATGTTGATTCCCGGCATGGTGGGCCGCAGTCGCTCTACCGCGTTGGGGCTATGCGGGGCCACATCGATGGATTTCACCCTGCCGGTTTTACAACGCAGCGGTGGACTGGAAATGGTTCCGGCAGCCATTGTGCACGGTTTTATCCTCAGTCTGTTAGTCCCTCTGTTAATGGCGTTTTTCTCCGCCTGACCCTCAAACAAATACCTCTCTGGCGGTAGTCGGCTACCGCCAAAATTGCGCTAAATCAATCTCCTTGCAAGTTGTAGCAGAAATCCCTTTTATCCCTGCGCGCACAGGCATAACCTTAAACATGTATATTAAATATAACTTTAAAAGGTGTGACCATGTTTTGTGTGCAATGTGAACAAACCATCCGAACTCCGGCAGGGAACGGCTGCTCTTACGCGCAGGGTATGTGCGGTAAAACGGCTGAAACCTCCGATTTGCAGGATCTGCTGATTGCTTCCCTACAAGGTCTGTCTGCATGGGCTGTTAAAGCGCGTGAATACGGCATCATCGACCATGACGTTGATAACTTCGCACCGCGCGCGTTCTTCTCCACGCTGACCAACGTTAACTTCGACTCCCCGCGTATTGTTGGCTATGCCCGTGAAGCGATTGCCATGCGCGACGCGCTGAAAGCGCAATGTCTGAACATCGATGCGAACGCAGTGGTCGACAACCCTATGGCCGACCTGCAACTGGTCAGCGACGATCTGGGCGACCTGCAACGTCAGGCGGCGGAATTTACCCCGAACAAAGACAAAGCGGCCATCGGTGAGAACATTCTCGGCCTGCGCCTGCTGTGCCTGTACGGCCTGAAAGGTGCCGCGGCTTACATGGAGCACGCGCACGTTCTCGGCCAGTACGACAACGACATCTACGCCCAGTACCACAAAATTATGGCGTGGCTGGGGACCTGGCCTGCCGATATGAACGCTCTGCTGGAGTGTTCTATGGAAATCGGCCAGATGAACTTCAAAGTGATGAGCATCCTGGACGCCGGTGAAACCACTAAATACGGTCACCCGACGCCGACTCAGGTCAATGTTAAAGCAACCGTTGGTAAATGCATCCTGATCTCCGGTCACGACCTGAAAGATCTCTACAACCTGCTGGAGCAGACCGAAGGTACCGGCGTTAACGTCTATACCCACGGCGAAATGCTGCCAGCACACGGCTATCCGGAACTGCGCAAGTTCAAACATCTGATTGGTAACTATGGCAGCGGCTGGCAGAACCAGCAGGTTGAGTTCGCTCGCTTCCCTGGCCCAATCGTGATGACCTCTAACTGCATCATCGACCCAACCGTGGGCGCGTACGACGACCGTATCTGGACCCGTAGCATCGTCGGCTGGCCGGGTGTGAGCCACCTCGAAGGCGACAACTTCGGTCCGGTCATCGCTCAGGCACAACAGATGGCAGGCTTCCCATACAGCGAAATCCCGCACCTGATAACCGTAGGTTTCGGTCGTCAGACGCTGCTGGGCGCTGCGGATACATTGATCGACCTGGTCAGCCGTGAAAAACTGCGTCATATCTTCCTGGTCGGCGGCTGCGACGGCGCGCGCGGCGAACGTAACTACTTCACCGACTTCGCCACCAGTGTTCCGGACGACTGCCTGATCCTGACCCTGGCGTGCGGTAAATACCGTTTCAACAAACTGGAGTTCGGCGATATCGAAGGCCTGCCGCGTCTGGTCGATGCCGGTCAGTGTAACGATGCTTACTCTGCCATCATCCTGGCGGTCACTCTGGCAGAGAAGCTGGGCTGCGGCGTCAACGACCTGCCGCTGTCTCTGGTGCTCTCCTGGTTCGAACAGAAAGCGATTGTGATTCTGCTGACCCTGCTGTCGCTGGGTGTGAAAAACATCGTCACTGGCCCAACAGCGCCTGGCTTCTTCACGCCGGATCTGCTGGCTGTGCTCAACGAGAAATTCGGCCTGCGTTCCGTAACCACCGTTGAAGAAGACATGAAGCAGTTGCTGAGCGCGTAAGGAGTAAAGAATGACAATGCCAACTCATCAGTGCCCATGGCGGATGCAGGTGCATCACATCCATCAGGAAACGCCGGATGTATGGACGATTTCGTTGCTGTGCCACGACTATTATCCGTACCGCGCCGGGCAGTATGCACTGGTCAGCGTACGTAACTCAGCCCAGACGCTGCGTGCTTACACCATTTCATCTACCCCGGGAGTAAGCGAGTACATTACGCTGACCGTTCGCCGGATTGACGATGGCGCAGGTTCACAGTGGCTGACCCGTGACGTGAAGCGCGGCGACTATATCTGGCTGTCCGATGCCATGGGTGAATTTACCTGTGAAGATAAGGCGGAAGATAAGTTCCTGATGCTGGCTGCCGGTTGCGGCGTGACGCCAATCATGTCAATGCGTCGCTGGTTGGCAAAGTACCGCCCACAGGCCGATGTGCAGGTGATCTTTAACGTTCGTTCACCGCAAGATGTTATTTTTGCCGACGAATGGCGTGACTATCCGGTGACGCTAGTCGCTGAAAACAATGCCACCCACGGTTTTGTTTCTGGCCGACTGACGACCGATCTGCTGAAAAGCGTGCCGGATCTGGTCTCTCGTACCGTGATGACCTGCGGCCCGGCGCCGTATATGGATCTGGTCGAGAAAGAAGTCAAAGCACTGGGCGTGACGCGCTTCTTTAAAGAGCAGTTCTTCACGCCAGTTGCCGAGGCCGCCACCAGCGGTCTGAAGTTCACCAAGTTGCAACCGGCGAAAGAGTTTTACGCGCCGGTGGGCAGTACGCTGCTGGACGCGCTGGAAAGCAATAAAGTGCCGGTCGTTGCCGCATGTCGTGCGGGCGTTTGCGGCTGCTGCAAAACCAAAGTGGTTGACGGTAACTACACGGTCAGCAGCACCATGACGCTGACGGATGCAGAAATAGCCGAAGGCTATGTACTGGCCTGCTCCTGTCATCCGCAGAGCGATTTAGTACTCGCTTAATCTGTAAAATACCCCTTCGTAGCTGCTCCAGGCCGGATAATGCGTTTACGCCATATCCGGCCTTTTTTTACCGCCAGGCCGAATTTCCTGCCACCGAGAAACGCCCCGCCCCTAAAAACGCGACAGCCAGCGCGCCGAGCAAGAAGTACACCAGACTCTCAATCGCCCATGCGCCGGTTTTGTCCAGTGACCAGGTTTCGCCCATCCCGACCATCAGCCACGCCACCACCATCGTAAACGCCAGCCCCAACGCCGCCGGACGGGTCAGGATCCCCAGGATAATCAGGCAAGGCGCAACGACCTCCCCCAACAGAACGCCGTAAGCAATAAAGCCCGGAAAACCTTTCGCTATCAGCATGCCGCTGATGCCATCAATACCGGAGAACAATTTATGTAAGCCATGAAACAGCATCAGTCCACCAACGGCGATGCGTAACAGAAACTTGCCAAAGTCTTCATGAGTCAGCGTTCGGTTCACTGCATTTAATAGTTTAGTAACCATTTGAATTCATTCCTTGTTTCACCATGCCAGATATCAAACTACGCGTTATCTGCTCAAAAGGTAAGCTGCCGAAAATAAGGGGGAAATGAGAAGCATAACTATCATCTTCATCTAAACTTGTAACCGGTATCACATTAAAGGAGATGGAAAACCATGAAACAAACGGTTGCCGCTTTTATTGCTAAAACCCTCGAACAAGCTGGCGTTAAACGCATTTGGGGCGTGACGGGCGACTCATTAAATGGTCTTAGTGACAGTCTTAATCGTATGGGAACGATTGACTGGATGCCGACCCGTCATGAAGAAGTTGCCGCCTTCGCCGCTGGCGCAGAGGCGCAGCTAACCGGCGAACTGGCCGTCTGTGCCGGTTCATGTGGACCAGGGAACCTGCACCTGATCAATGGGCTGTTTGATTGCCACCGCAACCATGTTCCGGTCCTGGCGATTGCCGCACATATCCCTTCCAGTGAGATCGGCAGCGGTTATTTTCAGGAGACCCACCCGCAAGAGTTGTTCCGCGAATGTAGCCACTATTGCGAGCTGGTTTCCAGCCCTGAACAGATCCCGCAGGTACTCGCCATTGCCATGCGTAAAGCCGTATTAAATCGTGGCGTCTCAGTCGTGGTATTACCCGGCGACGTCGCGCTGAAGCCCGCGCCGGAAAGCGCCAGCACGCACTGGTATCATGCGCCACTCCCGGTCGTCACCCCGGAAGAAGAAGAACTCAGAAAACTGGCGCAACTGCTGCGTTATTCCAGCAATATCGCCCTGATGTGCGGCAGCGGCTGTGCCGGCGCGCATCAAGAACTGGTTGAGTTTGCGGCAAAAATCAAAGCGCCGATTGTTCATGCCCTGCGGGGTAAAGAACACGTCGAATACGATAACCCGTATGACGTCGGTATGACCGGGCTGATTGGCTTTTCATCCGGATTCCACACCATGATGAATGCCGACACGCTGATCCTGCTCGGCACCCAGTTCCCCTATCGCCCGTTCTATCCGACCGACGCCAAAATTATTCAGATTGATATCAATCCGGCGAGCATCGGCGCGCACAGTAAAGTTGATATGGCGCTGGTGGGCGATATTAAATCCACTCTCAGCGCCCTGCTGCCGCTGGTGGAGGAAAAAACCGAGCGGAAGTTTTTGGACAAAGCGCTGGAGCACTATCGTGAGGCGCGCAAGGGTCTGGATGATTTAGCCAAACCGAGCGATAAAGCCATTCATCCGCAGTATCTGGCGCAGCAGATCAGCCATTTTGCCGCTGACGACGCGATCTTTACCTGCGATGTTGGTACCCCGACGGTTTGGGCGGCACGCTATCTGAAAATGAACGGCAAACGCCGCCTTCTCGGGTCGTTTAACCACGGGTCGATGGCTAACGCTATGCCACAGGCGCTCGGCGCCCAAGCGACCGAACCGGGACGCCAGGTCATCGCCATGTGCGGTGACGGCGGTTTTAGCATGCTGATGGGCGATTTTCTGTCGGTTGTCCAGATGAAGCTGCCGGTGAAGATTATCGTCTTCAACAACAGCGTGCTGGGATTTGTGGCGATGGAGATGAAGGCTGGCGGTTATCTGACCGACGGCACGGAGCTGCACGACACCAACTTCGCGCGGATTGCCGAAGCCTGCGGCATTACGGGCATTCGTGTGGAGAAATCCTCAGAGGTCGATGAAGCGCTGCAAAGGGCGATGTCGATTGACGGTCCGGTGCTGGTCGACGTGGTGGTGGCGAAAGAAGAGTTAGCCATCCCGCCGCAGATCAAACTCGAACAAGCAAAAGGTTTTAGCCTGTATATGTTGCGCGCAATCATCAGTGGACGCGGTGATGAAGTGATCGAACTGGCGAAAACGAACTGGCTCAGGTAAAACAGAGGGCATTACCTCACTAAAAAAGGAATGCCCGTGATTGACTTACGCAGTGATACCGTAACCCGGCCGAGTCGCGCCATGCTGGAAGAGATGATGGCCGCCCCGGTCGGGGACGACGTATACGGAGATGACCCTACCGTTAACGCTCTCCAGCAATACGCTGCAGAGCTTTCCGGCAAAGAAGCCGCTATTTTCTTACCTACCGGCACTCAGGCGAACCTGGTTGCGCTGCTCAGCCACTGCCAGCGCGGCGAAGAATATATTGCAGGCCAGGGCGCACATAACTATCTCTACGAAGCGGGCGGCGCAGCGGTGCTCGGCAGCATTCAGCCGCAGCCTATCGACGCCGCGCCGGATGGCACTTTACCGCTGGACAAAGTGGCGGCAAAAATCAAAGCGGACGATATCCATTTTGCCCGCACACGCCTGCTTAGTCTGGAAAACACCCACAACGGCAAAGTGCTGCCACGCGAGTATCTGAAAGATGCCTGGGAATTCACTCGTGAGCGCAATCTGGCCCTGCACGTTGATGGCGCGCGTATTTTTAACGCCGTCGTCGCTTACGGTTGTGAGCTGAAAGAGATCGCGCAATACTGCGACTCGTTCACCATTTGTCTCTCCAAAGGTCTGGGAACGCCGGTAGGCTCACTGCTGGTCGGTAGTCACGACTACATTAAACGCGCCATCCGCTGGCGTAAAATGACCGGAGGCGGAATGCGTCAGGCCGGGATTCTGGCGGCGGCCGGACTGTATGCGTTGAAAAATAACGTGGCGCGTTTACAGGAAGACCATGACAACGCGGCCTGGATGGCGGAACAACTGCGCGAAGCAGGCGCAGATGTCATGCGTCACGATACCAATATGCTGTTTGTCCGCGTTGGCGAAGAACACGCTGCTGCGCTGGGCGAGTACATGAAGGCGCAAGGGGTACTGATTAACGCCTCCCCGATTGTACGCCTGGTGATGCATCTGGACGTATCGCGTGAACAACTTGCTGAAGTCGCCGCCCACTGGCGCGCTTTTTTAACTCGCTAAGGAGATAGGCGTGCCGCAACGGATTTTGGTTCTTGGCGCCAGTGGCTACATTGGTCAGCATCTGGTACAGGCGCTCAGTCAGCAAGGGCACCAGGTACTGGCTGCGGCACGCCGGATTGAACGGCTGGAAAAACTGCAACTGGCCAACGTCAGTTGCCACAAAGTCGACTTAACCTGGCCTGATAACCTGACGCCGCTGCTGACGGATGTTGATACGGTTTATTACCTGGTCCATGGCATGGGTGAAGGCGGTGATTTTATCGCTCATGAGCGCCAGGTCGCGATGAACGTGCGTGATGCGCTACGTAGCATCCCCGTCAAACAGCTTATTTTCCTGAGCTCATTACAGGCTCCGCGACATGAACAATCCGATCATCTGCGTGCGCGGCAGATAACCGCAGACATCCTGCGCGAAGCAGGCGTGCCGATGACCGAATTACGGGCAGGCATTATCGTCGGGGCGGGTTCCGCCGCTTTTGAAGTGATGCGCGATATGGTCTACAACCTGCCGGTACTTACGCCTCCGCGCTGGGTACGTTCGCGTACCACGCCCATCGCGCTGGAAAATTTGATGTACTATCTGGTGGCGCTGTTGGACCATCCCACAAGCCATCACCGCGTACTCGAAGCCGCAGGGCCACAGATATTAAGCTATCAGGAACAGTTCGAGCATTTCATGGCCGTCAGCGGCAAACACCGCTTGTTGATCCCTATCCCGTTTCCGACCAGTTGGATTTCGGTGTGGTTTTTGAATGTTATTACGTCGGTACCGCCCACTACGGCAAAGGCGCTGATACAAGGCTTAAAGCATGACCTGCTGGCCGATGACGCTGAGCTACGCGCGCTGATCCCGCAAAAGCTGATCGCCTTTGATGACGCAGTGCGCAGCACGCTGAAAGAAGAAGAGAAGCTGGTTAACTCCAGCGACTGGGGGTATGACGCTCAGGCATTCGCCCGCTGGCGTCCCGAATATGGCTATTTTGCCAAACAGGCTGGCTTTAGCGTCGACACCTCCGCCAGTCTGAAAGCGCTGTGGCAAGTGGTGAACCGACTCGGCGGGAAAGAAGGCTATTTCTTTGGCAATTTTTTGTGGAAGACGCGCGCCGCGCTGGACCTGCTGGTCGGCCATAAGCTGGCAAAAGGCCGCCCGGAAAACCCGTTGTTGCAGGTTGGCGATGCCGTGGATAGCTGGAAAGTGATCATCGTTGAGCCAGAAAAACAGCTCACACTGCTGTTTGGCATGAAAGCGCCGGGATTAGGCCGTTTAAGCTTTACACTGGAAGATAAAGGCGATCATCGGCGCATTGATGTACGCGCCTGGTGGCATCCGCACGGCATGCCCGGTCTTTTCTACTGGTTGTTGATGATCCCGGCCCATCTGTTCATTTTCAGAGGGATGGCAAAGCGTATCGCCAAACTTGCAGAACAAATCACAGACTAATGACAAAAAGAGACTGTATTCTTTCACGTTTCCCATTGCATACAGGCGTATTTCACGGAAGAATGCGCACGATGTTTTTTAAACACAGTGGATTGATATGAAGGTACTGGTTACCGGAGCCACCAGCGGCTTGGGCCGAAATGCGGTTGAGTTTCTATGCAGCAAAGGCGTCAGCGTCAGAGCCACCGGTCGCAACGAAGCGATGGGCAAGCTGCTGAAGAAAATGGGCGCAGAATTTGTGCATGCGGATTTGACCGAACTGGTCTCTTCGCAGGCAAAGGTCATGCTCGCAGGTATCGACACGCTGTGGCACTGCTCCAGTTTTACCTCGCCGTGGGGAACGCAGGAAGCCTTCGATCTGGCCAACGTTCGTGCTACCCGCCGTCTGGGCGAATGGGCCGTTGCCTGGGGCGTACGTAACTTTATCCATATCTCCTCTCCGTCACTCTATTTTGACTATCACCATCATCGGGATATCAAAGAGGACTTCCGACCACATCGCTTCGCCAATGAATTCGCCCGCAGTAAAGCGGCTGGTGAAGATGTGATTGCGCTGCTCGCGCAGGCTAACCCGCAGACCCGCTTCACGGTATTGCGTCCACAAAGTCTGTTCGGACCTCACGATAAAGTTTTTATCCCCCGTCTGGCCCACATGATGTACCACTACGGCAGCATCCTGTTGCCGCACGGTGGAAGTGCGTTGGTGGATATGACCTATTATGAGAACGCGGTACACGCAATGTGGCTGGTAAGCCAGGAAGCTTGCGATAACCTGCCGTCAGGCCGCGCATACAACATTACTAACGGCGAGCATCGAACGCTGCGCAGTATCGTGCAGAAGCTGATCGACGAGTTGAATATTGATTGCCGAATCCGCTCGGTGCCCTACCCGATGCTGGACATGATTGCTCGCAGCATGGAGCGTCTGGGCAATAAATCGGCGAAAGAGCCAAAGCTTACGCACTACGGCGTCTCGAAGCTGAATTTTGACTTTACGCTGGATACCACCCGCGCTCAGGAAGAGTTAGGTTACCAGCCCATTGTCACGCTGGATGAAGGGATTGAGCGTACCGCGGCCTGGCTGCGCGACCACGGTAAGCTGCCGCGTTAACCCTGCCCGTATTTCTCCAGCAAGGCCTCCGCAATCGCCTGCGTTTCTGCATCCGCCACGCCGTTCCACAACGTCGGGCGGAAGTGCATCTGGAATGCCATAATCACTCGCTGCTGTTCACGCGGCGTCATTTCGGGTTTCACCTCATAACCATAGCGCGACAGCAGATCGAGTAACGATGCAGTGTCTACCGGTGTAGACGGCGCTCTCCCGTTGAGATAAAACGCCACGCGCTGAGCATCAGGCCATGCGCCGATTCCCTGTGCAGCCAGCTGTTTCCATGGAAACAATGGGCCAGGATCGTCCTTACGCTGCGGTGCGACGTCCGCATGGGCCACCACGTTTTGCGGCTTGATATCGTAGCGAGCAATAATGTCCTTCGCCAGTGGGATCAACGCCTGAATCTGCGCTGGCTCAAACGGGGCAAAATATTTCGTTCCCGCCGATTTTTGCCAGCCGCGGTTTTCCAGCTCAATGCCAATCGAGGTATCGTTAATCCGCGTCGCGCCGCGCCAGAAGCTAATCCCGGCATGCCAGGCCAGATCGTTTTCCGGCACCAGTTGCCAGATACGTGGCTTGCCATGGTAGAGCGGCGGCACAGCCGGGATCAGATAGTGCGAACTGACGTTTTTATCGGTCAGCGTAGCCAGAGAAGCGTCAAAATCATCGGCCGTGTAATGGATAACCAGCACTTTAATGCGCGGGTAAGCGGCCTGCGCCTGACGGCGGGTATCCAACTGATATCCGTCTTTATCGACAATCCCTTTTTCGCCAGCACAGCCCGCCAGCAGCAGCGTCAATGCCAGCAGCCACAACAGACGCTTCATCGGCGAGTTTTCACCGCAGTACCGCTGACGCTCACCATCAACATGCTGCCATCTTTACCCACGGTTTCGTAATCAATGTCGATACCGACGACCGCATCAGCACCCAGCGCTTTCGCCTGTTCACCCAGCTCCTGAAAAGCAATTTCGCGCGCTTTACGCAACTCTTTTTCATACGCGCCGGAGCGGCCGCCGACAATATCGCGAATGCCGGCGAAGAAATCGCGGAAGATATTCGCGCCTAAAATCGCTTCGCCCGTCACCACACCGCAGTATTCCACGATGCTCTGCCCTTCAAGCGTTGGGGTAGTTGAAAACTGCATGATTAATCTCCTTTTTGCGCTAACAACGCTGCCTTAACAACGTTTTCAAACCAATATACTATGACACTCAAAGGAGAACCCGCCAAATAAAACTGCTATCCGTGTCGATGTGTAGCGGTTTCAGGTGGCACGTTTTATTTATTTTTATTTGACCGGCATTCCGCCAGAAATAAAAAAGGCCCCTGATACTGGGGGCCTGAAGTTATTATTTTCTGAAATCTAATGGTGTCTGACCGGACTGAATGTACATTGCGACGTTATCGAATGTAATCATTTTAGATTTACAAAAAATACATTTTGCCCCGAATGGATTTCCTTCAGTAACATCAAAGGTTGATGTTCTGTATTGGGAACCATGGCAACATGGGCAGCGAAAGTGAATATGATTAGTAATAATAGTTACCTCACAGTGCCACAACATTAACTGCGGATGGACCTTTAGGTCCCTGCTCCACACCGAATTCAACTTTCTGGTTTTCATTCAGCGTTTTGAAATCATTACTTTGAATCGCTGAAAAATGGACAAAGACATCTTTGCTGCCATCTGCAGGCGTGATGAAGCCAAAACCTTTTTCAGGATTGAACCATTTAACTAAACCAGTCATTTTAGTAGACATATATTTTATTCCTTAATTTGAGCCTTTCGGCAAGCATGGTTTTTATGACAGAAACTTCGTAGTGCTTAATGAAGAGACTCAAAGAGGGGATAAATGGATTACACCTGAAAATGAGAACTGCTTGAGTAAACTACTTTGTATATCGTCTGTTATTCAAACCGACCAGATCATTAACGCACGGGCACTGAGATTAAGCAACTCTTATTTTAGCCGTCCGGAGTCCCTTATAGCCAACAACGCGGCACGAGTTTTGTTTGCCCAGGCGCAAAGCGCGGCAAATGGAACATGCAAATGCTCAGATGGTCTATACAGTATAAGAAGCATGAATGGTCGCCAACGCCCCGTTACAGGTTGATATACTGAAGCTGAAGCTGGCAACGAGCGCCACCAACCTGCTTCATGTGGGGTGCCCACGAATTTGCTTTAGCAAAAACAATGTGTTAATCGATCATACAATCTTTAACGAGACAGAATTGTTCATCATAGAACACCATTAGTAGGAAGCTTATAAGGAAATCATTATGCGCTACTCGAAACTCTCTCTGCTGGTTCCATGTGCACTACTTCTCAGCGCCTGTACTACCGTGACTCCGGCCTATAAAGATAACGGCACGCGGAGCGGTGCATGCGTAGAAGGCGGGCCAGACAGCGTGGCTCAACAATTCTATGATTACCGTATTCAGCATCGAAACAATGACATTACCCCCCTTCGTCCATACCTCAGCGACAATCTGGCTAAACTGCTGACCGATGCCAGCCGTGATAACGCGCATCGCGACCTGTTTAACAGCGATCCGTTCTCCAGCCGCTCTACGTTACCGGATAGCGCCAGCGTCGCCAGCGCATCGACTATTCCGAATAGTGATGCACGCAACATTCCGCTGCGCGTAGAGCTGAAACAGGGTGACCAAAGCTGGCGTGACGAAGTGCTGATGATCCGCGAAGGCCAGTGCTGGGTAGTAGATGACGTCCGCTATCTGGGCGGCAGCGTACACGCGCCAGCCGGGACGCTGCGCCAGTCTGTGGAAAACCGCTAGTCCCCCCCATTCACCCGCCCGCATCATAAACCCCATAAATTGTCTGGCATTCTGCATAGAATGCCGACAATTATTCTTGCCCGCTGGTGGCCCCGCTATTTTGTGCTATGTTTAGATAAGAATGCGGTTTGCATTTAACTTTTAACGCATAAATATTGCATAACTATTCTGTCAAAGGTAGTATCTGCGGCTTCAATAGCTATCAGACTGCCAGCATACGAG
>NZ_JAHLQZ010000091.1:0-15901 GCF_018919505.1 Citrobacter sp. S55_ASV_140 | reverse complement strand
GCGCATTTAGTGTATGATGTGCGCCGCGATGATGCGCCGCTGCGTAAAGTCGCTGGAATTCCGGGTGAGTTTGATAAACTGCGTAAAAATTATCTTGAGCGCCGTGAATGGTCGTCTTTATACGTGATGTGTGACGACGCAACGGCTGCCGCCTTGCTGTGTAAGCTGGGTTTTAACGCGGTTCATCACCCGGCACATTAATGTCTTCTTAATGCTCCCTGTCGAATAATGCGACAGGGACGCTTATGTATTTCTGGAGTAAATCACCATGTCTGAAGGCTGGAACATTGCCATTCTGGGCGCAACGGGCGCCGTAGGCGAAGCCCTGCTCGATACGCTGGCTGAACGCCAGTTCCCGGTCGGTGAAATTTATGCGCTGGCGCGTAACGAAAGCGCTGGCGAGCACCTGCGTTTTAACGGTAAATCGGTCATTGTTCAGGATGTTGCAGACTTTGACTGGACGCAGGCACAACTGGCATTTTTTGTTGCGGGCGCTGAGGCCACCGCTGCATGGGTGGAAGAAGCAACCAATGCCGGTTGCCTGGTTATCGACAGCAGTGGTCTGTTCGCACTTGAGCCTGACGTTCCGCTGGTGGTTCCGGACGTTAACCCGTTCGTGTTGGCAGATTATCGCAACCGCAATGTGATTGCAGTCCCTAATAGCCTGACCAGTCAACTGCTGTCTGCGTTGAAACCGCTGATTGATGACGGTGGTCTTTCACGTATTACGGTGACCAATATTCTGTCGGCCTCCGCGCACGGTAAAAAAGCGGTGGATGCGTTGGCAGGGCAAAGTGCGAAACTGCTCAATGGTATCCCGATTGACGAAGACGATTTCTTTGGTCGCCAGTTGGCATTCAATATGCTGCCGCTGCTGCCAGATCGCGAAGGTAGCGTGCGCGAAGAACGTCGTATCGTCGATGAAGTGCGCAAAATTATGCAGGATGACGGTCTGCTTATCTCCGCTAGCATCGTACAGTCACCGGTATTCTACGGTCACGCGCAGATGGTGAATTTTGAAGCCCTGCGTCCGTTGGCGGCGGAAGAAGCGCGCGATGCGTTTTCTCGCGCTGAAGACGTGGTGTTGTCGGAAGAGACCGATTTCCCGACTCAGGTTGGCGATGCGTCTGGTACCCCACATCTTTCCATCGGCTGTGTACATAACGATTACGGTATGCCGGAGCAGGTTCAGTTCTGGTCCGTGGCAGACAACGTACGCTTTGGCGGCGCGTTGATGGCGGTGAAAATTGCGGAAAAACTGGTGCAGGAGTATCTGTACTAATGTCGGACCTGCAACAGCCGCTACCCCATAAAATTGCGCTGGGCATTGAGTATGACGGCAGCAAATATTATGGCTGGCAGCGCCAGAACGAAGTGCGTAGCGTTCAGGAAAAGCTGGAAAAAGCGCTTTCTCAGGTCGCGAATGAGCGTATCAATGTCTTTTGTGCGGGGCGCACGGATGCGGGCGTTCATGGCACAGGCCAGGTCGTACATTTTGAAACGCACGCTGAGCGTAAAGATGCCGCCTGGACGTTGGGCGTAAATGCGAATTTACCTGGTGACATCGCCGTGCGCTGGGTGAAAGCTGTACCTGATGATTTTCATGCCCGATTCAGCGCCACGGCTCGCCGTTATCGCTACATCATCTACAATCATCGGTTGCGCCCTGCGGTTTTGGGCAAAGGGGTAACCCATTACTATGAGCCGCTGGATGCTGAACGTATGCATCGTGCGGCCCAGTGTCTGATAGGCGAAAATGATTTTACCTCGTTTCGTGCGGTGCAGTGCCAGTCGCGCACGCCGTGGCGTAACGTGATGCACATTAACGTTGAACGTTTTGGCGCATATGTGGTGGTGGATATTAAAGCGAATGCCTTTGTACATCATATGGTCAGGAATATTGTCGGTAGCCTGATGGAAGTAGGCGCCAACAACCAGCCGGAGAGCTGGATAGCAGAACTGTTAGCGGCGAAGGACAGAACGCTGGCAGCGGCAACGGCGAAAGCGGAAGGACTGTATTTGGTCGCGGTAGATTACCCTGACCGGTTCGACCTGCCAAAACCGCCAATGGGCCCGCTATTTCTGGCGGACTAATTTGAGTCGTATAAAGGCAAAACTATGGATCTGATTTACTTTCTTATCGATTTTATTCTGCACATTGATGTGCACCTGGCGGAGCTGGTCGCGGAATACGGTATCTGGGTATACGCGATTCTGTTTCTGATCCTGTTCTGTGAAACCGGGCTGGTAGTGACGCCGTTCCTGCCGGGAGACTCGCTGCTGTTTGTTGCCGGCGCGCTTTCTGCGCTGCCAACTAACGATCTCAATGTTCATCTGATGGTGGCGTTGATGATTGTGGCTGCGATTGTCGGCGATGCGGTGAACTACACGATTGGCCGGTTGTTCGGTGAGAAACTCTTTAGTAACCCGAACTCCAAAATTTTTCGTCGCAGCTACCTGGATAAAACCCATGCGTTCTACGAGCGTCATGGCGGGAAAACGATTATCCTGGCGCGTTTCGTGCCTATCGTGCGTACATTTGCGCCATTTGTTGCCGGTATGGGACACATGTCCTACCGCCACTTTGCGATGTATAACGTTGTAGGCGCGCTGCTGTGGGTATTGCTGTTCACCTATGCAGGCTATCTGTTTGGCGATCTGCCAATAGTTCAGGAAAACCTGAAATTATTGATTGTGGCGATTATCGTCCTTTCCGTATTGCCGGGCGTGATAGAAGTGATTCGTCATAAACGGGCTGCGTCACGGGCTGCAAAATAGAAAGTAACTCAGCGGTTCGACCACTTTTTTATCCAAAGTTTCGGGCTGTTATGTTTTAATGTGCAACATTCATGGTCTGTTAGGGGCAAAAATGGCATTATGCGCCCCTTATAACAAAGCTGACTAGGGTTCAGGCAGAAAGGTCACCAATGAGCTGGATTGAACGAATTAAAAGCAACATTACTCCCACCCGCAAGGCAAGCATTCCTGAAGGGGTGTGGACCAAGTGTGATAGCTGCGGTCAGGTTTTATACCGTGCTGAGCTGGAACGTAATCTTGAGGTCTGTCCGAAGTGTGACCATCATATGCGCATGTCGGCGCGCAATCGCCTGCATAGCCTGTTAGATGAAGGTACTCTTGTGGAACTGGGTAGCGAACTTGAGCCGAAAGACGTGCTGAAGTTTCGTGACTCCAAAAAGTACAAAGACAGACTGGCCTCAGCACAGAAAGAAACCGGCGAGAAAGATGCGCTGGTGGTGATGAAAGGCACCCTTCACGGCATGCCGGTCGTTGCGGCTGCATTCGAGTTCGCATTCATGGGCGGCTCCATGGGGTCTGTCGTTGGCGCGCGTTTTGTCCGTGCCGTTGAGCAGGCGCTGGAAGACAACTGCCCGCTGATCTGCTTCTCCGCTTCTGGCGGGGCGCGTATGCAGGAAGCGCTGATGTCTCTGATGCAGATGGCAAAAACGTCTGCTGCGCTGGCGAAAATGCAGGAACGCGGTTTACCGTACATTTCTGTACTGACCGACCCAACGATGGGCGGTGTTTCCGCAAGCTTCGCGATGCTGGGCGATCTCAACATTGCCGAACCGAAAGCGCTGATTGGCTTTGCGGGTCCGCGTGTTATTGAGCAAACCGTACGTGAGAAACTGCCGCCGGGATTCCAGCGCAGCGAGTTCCTGATTGAAAAAGGCGCTATCGATATGATCGTCCGCCGTCCGGAAATGCGCCTGAAACTGGCAAGCATTCTGGCGAAGCTGATGAATCTTCCGGCGCCGAATCCGGATGAGCCGCGTGAAGGCGAAGTGGTACCTCCGGTACCCGATCAGGAATCAGAGTCCTGATAATATACTCTATGGATTTCGAGTTGCAGGTAGGCGTCAAGAGAGTTCATCCCGATGAGCTTGCACAGGCAAGTGATTCGGGTGAACGACAAATCTGCCGGGAGCAGATTTGAACGCCGCATGCGGCGGCCCCGAAGGGGGAGGCCCAGGGATGGGCCGAGTAATCCGCAGCCAACAAGCCTGCAGCTTGAAAGACGACGAGTACAAAAGGGCAGGGCCAGTTGGCGCTGCCTTTTGCTTTTCTCAACGTAAAGAATCTACAGGCATCATGGACAATAAACGTATTCCTCAAGCCGCGTCGCCTCTGGCGTCGTGGCTTTCTTATCTGGAAAACCTGCACAGTAAAACCATCGATCTGGGCCTCGAACGCGTCAGTCAGGTGGCGCGTAAATTGGGCGTGTTGAAACCCGCGCCATTTGTCTTTACGGTGGCGGGCACCAACGGAAAAGGCACGACCTGCCGTACGCTGGAATCGGTGCTGACCGCAGCAGGTTATAAAGTCGGAGTATACAGTTCGCCGCATCTGGTGCGTTACACGGAACGCGTGCGCGTGCAGGGGGGGGAACTGCCGGAATCCGCGCATACTGCCTCGTTTGCTGAGATTGAAGACGCACGTGGCGATATTTCATTGACCTATTTTGAATACGGTACGCTATCGGCGCTCTGGTTGTTTAAACAGGCTCAGTTGGACGTAGTCATTCTGGAAGTGGGGTTAGGCGGTCGCCTTGACGCGACGAATATCGTCGATGCCGATGTTGCGGTCGTCACCAGTATTGCGCTTGATCATACCGACTGGCTGGGCCCGGATCGCGAGAGCATTGGTCGTGAGAAAGCGGGGATTTTCCGCGCAGAGAAACCGGCCATCGTTGGTGAACCTGAAATGCCATACACTATTGCGGATGTGGCGCAAGAGTGCGGGGCGATTTTGCAACGCTGTGGTGTGGACTGGCGCTATACGGTAACGGATAACGACTGGTCCTTTACGGACACTCACGGCACGTTGGCGCATCTGCCATTGCCACAGGTTCCACAACCGAACGCCGCGACCGCACTGGCTGCGCTGCGTGCCAGTGGTCTTGACGTCAGTGAGCAGGCAATTCGTGACGGAATCAAACAGGCGATTTTACCGGGGCGCTTCCAGATTGTGAGCGAGTCGCCGCGGGTGATTTTTGATGTTGCCCATAACCCACACGCGGCGGAATATCTGACCGGACGTCTGAAAAAGTTAGTGAAAAGCGGGCGTGTACTTGCAGTTATCGGTATGCTACATGATAAAGATATTGCCGGTACGTTGGCCTGGTTAAAAAGCGTGGTCGATGCCTGGTACTGCGCGCCACTGGAAGGGCCGCGTGGCGCAACGGCAGAACAGCTGTTAGAACATCTGGGCAAAGGTGAAGCCTATGACAGCGTGGCGCAGGCATGGTCTGCGGCACTGGCCGAGGCGAAGCCAGAAGATACCGTGTTGGTGTGTGGATCGTTTCACACTGTCGCACATGTCATGGAAGTGATAGATGTGGGGAGAAGCGGTGGCGAGTAAGTTTCAGAATCGATTAGTTGGCACAATTGTGCTGGTCGCGCTTGGGGTGATTGTGCTCCCCGGGCTGCTTGACGGGCAAAAAAAACATTATCAGGATGAGTTTGCTGCGATCCCTCTGGTGCCCAAACCGGGCGATCGCGACGAGCCGGACATGATGCCTGCGGCAACGCAGGCGCTGCCAACGCAACCGCCTGAAGGGGCGGCAGAAGAGGTGCGCGCGGGCGATGCCGCCGCGCCATCGTTGGATCCGTCGCGTATGACAACGGCAAGTAGTGCGGAGTTAGATCCTGTCCCCGTACCTGTTGAACCGCCGAAACCTAAACCGAAGCCGCAACCCGTTGTCGCCACACCGGCGCCAGCGCCTGCGCCAGCTCCAGCGCCGAAACCGGTCGCTGAAGAAGCGCCAGCCCCGACCGGCAAAGCGTATGTTGTGCAGCTCGGCGCGCTGAAAAATGCGGATAAGGTCAATGAGATCGTGGGTAAACTTCGTGGCGCGGGCTTCCGGGTATATACTTCCCCGTCAACGCCGGTACAGGGTAAAATAACCCGCATTCTCGTCGGCCCTGACGCCTCCAGAGATAAGCTGAAGAATTCGCTGGGCGAGCTACAGAAGATCTCCGGTCTGAGTGGGGTTGTGATGGGATATACCCCTAATTAAGGGGCATGTTTCATGCAGGCCGGATACGGTGTTTTCACCGTCTCCGGCCAGTGCCCGAAGAGGCATAAAACCGTATGGCGTTGAAGATTTTTTCAGCGCCATTTTTATTTACGCGTGGAAAGGAAATCCCTACGCAAACGTTTTCTTTTTCTGTTAGAATGCGCCCCGAACAGGACGACAGGGCGTAAAATCGTGGGACACTTATGGTCTGGATTGATTACGCCATTATCGCGGTGATTGGTTTTTCCTGTCTGGTTAGCCTGATCCGTGGCTTTGTTCGTGAAGCATTATCGTTGGTGACTTGGGGTTGTGCTTTCTTTGTCGCCAGCCATTACTACACTTACCTGTCTGTCTGGTTTACGGGCTTTGAAGACGAACTGGTTCGAAATGGGATTGCTATCGCGATACTGTTTATCGCGACACTTATCGTCGGCGCTATCGTTAACTTTGTGATAGGCCAACTGGTAGAGAAAACAGGTCTGTCGGGTACCGACAGGGTGTTGGGGATTTGCTTCGGTGCTCTGCGAGGAGCGCTGATCGTCGCCGCCATACTGTTCTTTCTCGATACGTTTACCGGTCTGTCGAAAAGTGAAGACTGGAGTAAGTCGCAGCTGATCCCGCAGTTCAGTTTCATCATCAGATGGTTCTTTGACTATCTGCAAAGCTCGTCAAGTTTCTTGCCCAAAGTATAAACTTTGGGTCGTTGCTGAACGAGGAAAAGACGTATGTGCGGTATTGTCGGTATCGCCGGTGTTATGCCGGTAAACCAGTCGATTTATGACGCGTTAACGGTGCTCCAGCATCGTGGTCAGGATGCTGCGGGCATCATCACTATTGATGCCAACAACTGCTTCCGCTTGCGTAAAGCAAACGGAATGGTGAGCGATATTTTTGAAGCGCGCCATATGCAGCGTTTGCAGGGCAATATGGGCATCGGTCATGTGCGTTACCCAACGGCTGGCAGCTCCAGCGCCTCCGAAGCTCAACCTTTTTACGTCAACTCACCGTATGGCATCACGCTTGCCCACAATGGCAACCTGACCAATGCGCATGAGCTGCGGAAAAAGCTGTTTGAAGAAAAGCGCCGCCACATCAATACCACTTCAGATTCTGAAATCCTGCTGAATATTTTCGCCAGCGAGCTGGATAACTTCCGCCATTACCCGCTGGAAGCAGACAATATTTTTGCTGCTATTGCGGCAACTAACCGCCAGATCCGCGGGGCCTATGCCTGCGTGGCGATGATTATCGGTCACGGCATGGTCGCCTTCCGCGATCCTAACGGCATTCGTCCGCTGGTGCTGGGGAAACGTGATATCGGTGATGGTCGCACCGAGTATATGGTCGCCTCCGAGAGCGTGGCGCTGGATACGCTGGGCTTTGAATTCCTGCGCGACGTTGCGCCTGGCGAAGCGGTATACATCACCGAAAAAGGCCAGCTGTTTACCCGCCAGTGCGCCGATAACCCGGTCAGCAATCCGTGCCTGTTCGAATACGTTTACTTTGCGCGTCCTGACTCCTTTATCGACAAGATTTCCGTCTACAGCGCGCGTGTGAATATGGGAACTAAGCTCGGCGAAAAAATTGCCCGCGAGTGGGAAGATCTGGATATCGACGTGGTGATCCCGATTCCGGAAACCTCCTGTGATATCGCGCTGGAAATCGCCCGTATTCTCGGCAAGCCGTACCGTCAGGGGTTTGTGAAAAACCGCTACGTAGGGCGTACCTTTATCATGCCGGGCCAGCAGCTGCGTCGTAAATCCGTGCGCCGTAAACTGAATGCCAACCGTGCGGAGTTCCGTGATAAGAACGTGCTGCTGGTGGATGACTCTATCGTACGTGGCACCACCTCAGAACAGATTATCGAGATGGCGCGTGAAGCCGGAGCGAAGAAAGTGTATCTGGCCTCTGCCGCACCGGAAATCCGCTTCCCGAACGTTTATGGTATCGATATGCCGACGGCGACGGAGCTGATTGCCCACGGTCGCGAAGTGGACGAGATCCGCCAGATAATCGGCGCAGACGGGCTTATCTTCCAGGATCTCAACGATCTGATTGAAGCGGTCCGCGCTGAGAACCCGGATATTCAGCAGTTTGAATGTTCAGTGTTTAATGGCGTCTATGTCACCAAAGACGTTGACCAGCAGTATCTCGATTTCCTTGACTCCCTGCGTAATGACGATGCCAAAGCGATATTGCGTCAGAATGAAGCGGAAAACCTTGAGATGCACAACGAAGGTTAATGTTTGCTCGCAAGCAAGGGCGCAACCCGCACCCTTGCTTGCAACTCCCCGTAAATTCCTGCAAAGTCGGCCCTGAAGCAAGCAAGGGCGATTAAACATGAAACGACTCATCATTGGTATTTCTGGCGCAAGTGGAGCGATTTACGGCGTGCGCCTGCTGCAGGTTTTGCGTGACGTTACTGATGTGGAAACCCATCTGGTGATGAGCGCCGCTGCCCGGCAGACGCTGGCGCTGGAAACGGATCTCTCTGTGCGCGACGTGCAGGCTCTGGCGAATGTGACTCACGATACGCGCGATATCGCCGCCAGCATTTCGTCTGGCTCTTTTCAGACCGCCGGGATGGTTATCCTGCCCTGTTCAATTAAAACCCTTTCTGGCATCGTGCATAGCTATACCGATGGGCTGCTCACCCGTGCGGCTGACGTGGTATTGAAAGAACGTCGCCCGCTGGTGCTGTGCGTGCGCGAAACGCCATTGCATCTGGGGCATTTGCGGCTGATGACGCAGGCGGCAGAAATTGGAGCGGTGATTATGCCGCCTGTCCCGGCGTTTTATCATCGCCCGCAAACGTTAGATGATGTGATTAATCAAACGGTTAATCGTGTCCTTGACCAGTTTGATATTTCTCTTCCTCAGGACCTCTTCACCCGCTGGCAAGGGGCGTAAGCCGTTCCATCAGCGTGCAAAGAAACATCCGTTGCCCTGTTTCAGGGCAATTTTGTAACCGCGATCATATCCTCAACATTTAATTCGTCAAAACTCAACGAAACGCTGCGTTTCAACCGTCAGACCTGCTATCTTCAAAATCAGGACAATATTGCAACGTTTTATTAACATATTTAACGTCGAATATCCTCAACGACGCGAAAATGGCATAAGACCTGCATGAAAAAGTCTGCAAACACAACACAACGTAAAACATAATAAAATTACGCCACTTGAGGGTTATGTATGAAGAAGACGGTTCTTGCTTTGTCTTTGCTGGTAGGACTTTCCGCAACCGCGGCCAGTTACGCAGCACTTCCGCAGACAGTTCGTATTGGTACAGATACCACCTACGCGCCTTTTTCCTCTAAAGATGCCAAGGGCGACTTTGTCGGCTTTGATATCGATTTAGGAAATGAGATGTGTAAACGCATGCAGATCAAATGTACCTGGGTTGCCAGCGACTTTGATGCGCTGATCCCGTCGCTGAAAGCGAAAAAAATTGATGCCATTATCTCCTCGCTTTCTATCACCGAGAAGCGCCAGCAAGAGATTGCCTTCTCAGACAAACTTTACGCCGCAGATTCTCGTTTGATCGCCGCGAAAGGTTCCCCGATTCAACCGACTCTGGACTCCCTCAAAGGTAAACACGTAGGCGTACTACAAGGCTCAACTCAGGAAGCCTATGCCAATGATAACTGGCGCAGCAAAGGTGTGGATGTGGTGGCCTATGCGAACCAGGACCTGATCTATTCTGACCTGACGGCGGGCCGTCTGGATGCGGCATTGCAGGATGAAGTCGCGGCCAGTGAAGGTTTCCTTAAACAGCCGGCAGGCAAAGACTACGCTTTTGCCGGTCCTTCAGTTAAAGATAAAAAATACTTTGGCGACGGAACCGGGATTGGCTTGCGCAAAGATGATGCGGAGCTGAAAGCGGCTTTCGATAAAGCGCTGGGCGAACTGCGCAAAGACGGCACCTACGACAAGATGGCGAGTAAGTATTTTAACTTTAATGTCTACGGCGATTAATTCATCGACGTGGGGAGTTGGCCGCACCATGGCGGGTAACCATTATGGTGCATCATAAATTCAGTGCACTGTTTTGGTGCCTTTATCGCTGACTTAATAAGCATGAGTGCATACTTAAGCGCTTTTCATGCAAATAAATACCGCCGACAAGGTAGAATGCTTTGCCTTGTCGGCCTGATTAATGGCACGATAACTGCACCTGGTCCTGTAAAGATCCCCTATAAAAGACAGTCTGTTGAGGATAGTTATGAAAAAACTGGTGTTGTCTCTTTCTCTGGTCCTGGCTTTCTCCAGTGCTACCGCAGCATTTGCAGCCATTCCGCAAAAAATTCGTATCGGCACCGATCCTACTTATGCGCCGTTCGAATCGAAAAATGCGCAGGGTGAATTAGTCGGTTTTGATATCGATCTGGCTAAAGAGCTATGCAAACGTATTAATACACAATGTACCTTCGTGGAAAACCCGCTGGACGCGCTGATCCCTTCGCTAAAAGCGAAGAAAATCGATGCGATTATGTCTTCGCTTTCCATTACTGAAAAACGTCAGCAAGAAATCGCGTTTACCGACAAACTTTATGCAGCCGACTCGCGTCTGGTTGTCGCTAAGGATTCTGCTATTCAGCCGACCATTGAGTCGCTGAAAGGCAAACGTGTCGGCGTGCTGCAGGGCACCACTCAGGAAACGTTCGGCAACGAACACTGGGCGCCAAAAGGTATTGAAATTGTCTCCTATCAGGGACAAGACAACATCTATTCTGACCTGACTGCCGGGCGTATTGACGCCGCATTCCAGGACGAAGTCGCTGCCAGCGAAGGCTTCCTGAAACAGCCAGTTGGTAAGGATTACAAATTCGGCGGCCCGTCTGTGAAAGACGAGAAATTGTTTGGCGTGGGTACCGGTATGGGGCTGCGTAAAGATGATAACGAGCTGCGCGAAGCACTGAATAAAGCCTTTGCGGAGATGCGCGCTGACGGCACTTACGAGAAGCTGGCTAAAAAGTACTTCGATTTTGATGTTTATGGCGGTTAATCACCGCAGGTGCTGATAAAGCCCGTAGATTTTTGACGCGTTGAATTTATGCCTGATGGCGCTGCGCTCATCCGGCCTACGTTGATTTTGTAGGCCGGATAAGGCAACGCCGCCATCCGGCATTTAACGGTGAGTCTGAAATCAAAAGAGGCTTATTACTCCACCACACACGACAGGACAGGCAGCATGTTGTATGGCTTTTCAGGTGTTATTTTACAGGGCGCAATTGTTACGCTTGAGCTGGCTCTCAGCTCAGTGGTGCTGGCGGTTCTGATAGGCCTTGTCGGCGCGGCAGCAAAACTGTCGCAAAGCCGGGCGTTGGGGCTTATTTTCGAAGCGTACACCACGCTTATCCGCGGCGTGCCCGATCTGGTCTTAATGTTGCTCATCTTCTATGGATTACAAATCGCGCTGAATACCATTACCGATGCAATGGGGGTCAGCCAGATTGATATCGATCCGATGGTAGCAGGGATAATTACGCTCGGATTTATCTACGGGGCTTACTTTACCGAAACGTTCCGCGGCGCGTTTATGGCTGTGCCCAAAGGCCATATTGAAGCCGCGACGGCATTCGGCTTTACCAGTTCACAAATATTTCGCCGCATTATGTTCCCGGCGATGATGCGCTATGCCTTACCGGGAATTGGTAATAACTGGCAGGTTATTCTCAAAGCCACGGCGTTGGTATCGCTGCTCGGTCTGGAAGATGTGGTGAAAGCCACTCAGCTTGCCGGGAAGAGCACCTGGGAGCCGTTCTATTTTGCCGTGGTGTGCGGGGTCATCTATCTGGTGTTTACCACAGTTTCTAATGGTGTGCTGCTGTACCTTGAGCGCCGTTACTCCGTGGGTGTGAAGAGGGCTGACCTGTGATTGAGATAATTCAGGAGTACTGGAAATCCCTGCTGTGGACGGACGGTTACCGCTTTACCGGTGTGGCAATTACTTTGTGGTTGTTGATCTCGTCGGTGGTGATGGGCGGCATACTGGCGCTGTTTTTGGCGATTGGTCGCGTTTCCAGCAATAAATTTATCCAGTTCCCGATCTGGTTATTTACCTATGTTTTTCGTGGCACGCCGCTGTATGTACAGCTGCTGGTGTTTTATTCCGGGATGTATACGCTGGAGATAGTCAAAGGAACGGACTTCCTCAACGCGTTTTTCCGCAGCGGATTGAATTGCACCGTACTGGCGTTGACGCTGAATACCTGCGCCTATACGACGGAGATTTTCGCCGGGGCGATTCGTTCTGTGCCACACGGTGAGATTGAAGCCGCGCGCGCTTACGGTTTCTCGTCATTCAAACTGTATCGCTGCATAATTTTGCCTTCCGCGCTGCGTATTGCGCTGCCGGCATACAGCAATGAAGTGATTTTAATGCTGCACTCCACGGCGCTGGCGTTTACCGCCACGGTGCCTGATTTGTTGAAAATCGCCCGCGATATCAACTCGGCAACGTATCAACCGTTTACCGCTTTCGGTATTGCCGCGGTGCTGTATTTGATTATTTCGTATGTCCTGATCAGTCTGTTCCGTAAAGCGGAAAAACGCTGGTTGCAGCATGTATCCTCTAAATAATTCGAGTAACACGATGTCTGAGAATAAATTAAACGTTATCGATTTACATAAGCACTACGGCGAACATGAAGTGCTGAAAGGGGTATCGCTGCAAGCTAATGCGGGTGATGTTATCAGTATTATCGGTTCGTCAGGTTCCGGTAAAAGTACCTTTCTGCGCTGCATTAACTTTCTTGAAAAACCGAGCGCTGGTTCTATTGTCGTCAGTGGGCAGAACATTGGACTGGTGCGTGACAAAGACGGCCAGCTCAAGGTTGCGGACAAAAATCAACTGCGTTTGCTGCGCACAAGACTAACCATGGTCTTTCAGCACTTTAATCTGTGGAGCCACATGACGGTGCTGGAAAACGTCATGGAAGCGCCGATTCAGGTATTAGGATTGAGCAAGCAGGAAGCCCGCGCACGCGCGGTGAAGTATCTGGCTAAAGTGGGCATTGATGAGCGAGCGCAGGGTAAATATCCGGTGCATTTGTCTGGTGGTCAGCAGCAGCGCGTTTCTATTGCGCGAGCGCTGGCGATGGAACCGGAGGTGTTGCTGTTTGATGAACCCACCTCGGCGCTTGACCCAGAGCTGGTCGGCGAAGTGCTGCGCATTATGCAGCAACTGGCCGAAGAAGGGAAAACCATGGTGGTCGTGACCCATGAAATGGGGTTTGCCCGAAATGTCTCCACGCATGTGATCTTTCTGCATCAGGGGAAAATTGAAGAAGAGGGCGACCCGGAGCAGGTATTCGGCAACCCGCAAAGCCCACGCTTACAGCAGTTCCTCAAAGGATCGCTGAAGTAATTCAGTTGCCCGGAGGCGCTATGCTTTCCGGGCCTACCGCTTTAACGCATCGGACTCCAGGCGATAAACCCAGTCGTCGTGCGCTACCCCATTAATTTCATACGCTTTTTCCAGCACCTGCGTTCGTACAAAGCCCGTCTTTTCCAGAACACGTATCGACCCCTTATTCTCTGCCAGCACGTAAGCATTTATCGCCGTGACGCCAGCCTGCTCCAGGGCATACTGACACACCGCGCGCACGGCTTCGCTGGCAATACCTTTCCCCTGCGCATGCGGCATGAGGGCGTAACCGAGGTCGGCCTCATGCGGATAAAGATGACTGATTTGCAGACCAATATCGCCGAGCGGCGTCGGGTTGTTATGCTCGCGAATAACAAATGTGTGCTGTGCGGCAAGGCGTCTGGCGAATAACAGACGCGTATCCTTTGCTGGGGCGATGTCGCCCATATAGCGCATGACTTCAGGGCTTTCACGCAGTCTCTGGAAAAATGACCAGTCAGAAAATTGAAACAAAGAGAGGGTAAGACGGGGAGTCGATATTTTTGCCATAACGTCGCCATTGCGGAAGTCAGATCTATAACCTTACCATCGCAACGGCGAATGTGAATAGCGCTTAGCAACTATCGGATAACATCCGCTAGCGCCTCTTCTAAATCGTACCAACGAAACGCAAAACCGGACGCTTCCAGGCGTTTGGGTAACGCCCGCTGTCCGCCGAGAACCAGCACGGAAGACTCGCCCATCAGTAGACGTATTACGCCAGCGGGAACGCGCAGAATGGCTGGGCGGTTTAATGCATGACCCAGTGCGTGGGCAAACTGCTCATTGTGTACCGGGTACGGTGAAACCATATTGAAGGGGCCACGCAGATCGTTATCCAGCAGCCAGATAATACCGTTGACCATATCATCAATATGGATCCAGGCCAGATACTGGCGTCCGTTACCAATCGGGCCGCCTAAACCAAGACGGAATGGCGGGACCATTTTCCCCAGAATCCCGCCAGCAGAGGCCAATACCACGCCGGTACGCAACATACACACGCGGGTTTTGTCACTTTGCGCTGTGCTGGCAATTTGCTCCCAGCGGGCGCACAGCTTATGGGTAAATTCGTTATGCGGCGGCTCTTCTTCCGTGACGACAACTTCGCCCAGATCGCCGTAGTAACCGGTAGCGGAACCGGATATTAACACCGCGGGCGGCGTCTCGCTGGCGTTGATTAAATCGACCAGTTTCTGCGTGATGCCCCAACGACTCTGACACAGGCGCTCCTTTTGCTCAGCGCTCCAGCGCTTATCTGCAATAGGCTCTCCGGCAAGGTTAATCACGGCATCAATGCCATCGAGATTTTGCTGCTCTGCCAGCCCCTTCCATAACGTGACCCGAGAGTCGAGAATCTGACGCGCCTTATCAGGGGTACGTGTCACTACGGTTATCTGATGCCCCAGTTCGAGCAGGCGGGGGATCAGATGACGTCCAATCAGGCCAGTACCGCCGGTAATCAGAATCTGCATGTCGCCTCCCGGGTTACGTTTAGCGCTGCCAGCTCAGCGTCATGGATACTGAGTCGGCGTAACGCAATGCGTGAAGTTTATCGATCTCCACTTCAGCATAAGTGACCCAGTGATGTTCGCGTGCGATATCGAGCACATCTTGAGTTAATTTTTCTAATAGTGAGAAGCGGTTACTCTCCACGTGCGCAATGATGCTTTTGGTGATAGTGCGATAATTCAGCGCGTCGTTGATATCTTCGCTGATACGGGCTTTGTCTGCCGGATAATGAATGGCAATGTTGATGACGATATCCTGGCGGTTAAGGATCTCCTCTTCTTTGATGCCGATAAAGGTGCGCAGACGAAGGTTTTTTATACGAATAATCGCGTCAGGTTGTGACATTGCAGGTTTCCTCCATGTATGAACCTATTCATGATACACGAGAATCGAACCGTGTTACCGCTTCTCACTCTGCGCTTGCTGCATGGCGCGTTCTGTAGCGGGCCGCGTACGGATGCGCTCATGCCAGTTATTAACCGCCGGGTAATTGTCGAGGTCGATACGCTGACGCTGGTGGGCATGAATCCATGGCCAGCAGGCTATGTCCGCAATGCTGTAGTGATCGCCCCCCAGCCAGGGGGAGGTTTCCAGACGTTTATTCATCACGTTGTACAGGCGCTGGGTTTCAACCTGGTATCTTTCAATGGCGTAGGGAATAGTCTGCGGGGCGTAATGACTGAAATGGTGATTCTGACCGAGCATGGGGCCCAGGCCGCTGACCTGCCAGAACAGCCATTGCAGCGTGGTGTGGCGCTCACGCAACTCACCGCTCAGCAGCTTGCCGCTCTTTTCCGCCAGATAGAGTAAAATTTCTCCGGACTCAAACAGGCTGATCGGGCTTCCACCATCCTGCGGCGCATTGTCGATAATGGCCGGGATTTTATTGTTCGGCGAGATCTGCAGAAAATCAGGACGAAACTGGCTACCTTTGCTGATAT
>NZ_JAHLQZ010000090.1:0-15952 GCF_018919505.1 Citrobacter sp. S55_ASV_140 | reverse complement strand
TATCGTGACGTCATGGCCGGGAGTCAGCGGCGCTCACGATCTTCGTACGCGGCAGTCAGGGCCGACCCGCTTTATTCAGATTCATTTGGAAATGGAAGATAATCTGCCGCTCGTTCAGGCGCATGTAGTGGCTGAGCAGGTCGAGCAGGCAATTTTGCGACGTTTCCCGGGATCGGATGTCATCATTCATCAGGATCCCTGTTCGGTCGTACCCAAGGAAGGCAAGATGTTTGAGCTTTCATAATTCGTTGTAAAAAAAGTGAACCAGGCCAGCATTTTGTGTATAAATTACCACCATTTGGCCTGACCTGAATCAATTCAGCAGGAAGTGATTGTTATACTATCTGCATATTCGTTGGATCGTTTCGATATGCGGAATCGACTTCCGGCAGCAGATTTCATTTTGCATTCCAAAGTTCAGAGGTAGTCATGATTAAGAAAATCGGTGTGTTGACAAGCGGCGGTGATGCGCCGGGCATGAACGCAGCAATCCGTGGTGTTGTGCGTGCAGCGTTGACGGAAGGGCTGGAAGTCATGGGGATCCATGATGGCTACCTGGGTTTGTATGAAGACCGTATGGTCCAGCTTGACCGCTATAGCGTGTCCGACATGATCAACCGTGGCGGTACCTTCCTCGGTTCTGCCCGCTTCCCGGAATTCCGCGACGAAAACGTGCGTGCGGTGGCTATCGAAAACCTGAAGAAGCGTGGCATAGACGCCCTGGTTGTTATCGGCGGTGACGGTTCTTACATGGGTGCGAAACGCCTGACTGAAATGGGCTTCCCGTGCATCGGTCTGCCGGGCACTATCGACAACGATATCAAGGGCACCGACTACACCATCGGTTATTTCACCGCGCTGGGTACTGTCGTCGAAGCGATTGACCGTCTGCGTGATACCTCTTCTTCTCACCAGCGTATCTCTATCGTTGAAGTGATGGGCCGCTACTGTGGCGATCTGACCCTGGCGGCAGCGATTGCCGGCGGTTGTGAGTTCGTAGTGGTTCCGGAAGTAGAATTCAGCCGTGACGATCTGGTTGCTGAAATCAAAGCCGGTATCGCGAAAGGTAAAAAGCACGCGATTGTAGCGATCACTGAGCACATGTGCGACGTTGACGAACTGGCGCATTACATCGAGAAAGAAACGGGCCGTGAAACGCGTTCAACCGTACTGGGTCACATCCAGCGTGGTGGTTCTCCGGTTCCTTATGACCGTATTCTGGCGTCCCGTATGGGCGCGTATGCCATTGAATTGCTGCTCGAAGGTCACGGTGGCCGTTGCGTAGGTATTCAGAACGAAAAACTGGTTCACCATGACATCATCGACGCTATCGAAAACATGAAGCGTCCGTTCAAAGGTGACTGGCTGGACTGCGCGAAAAAACTGTACTGATTGTTTTTTGCGCGCCTGATGGCGCTACGCTTATCCGGCCTTCAGGTTGCTGAGACTTGCAGGCCGGATTAGGCGCTAGCCGCCATCCGGCAATCCCTCAGATTTATTCCTCGAAGTTATAGCAAATCTTTTTTTATTCTTTAATGTTTGGATTGCTTTCTGGCACGCTTTGCTCATCACAACACCACATAAGAGAGCTGGGCGATGAACAAATGGGGCGTAGGGTTAACATTATTGCTGGCATCGACCAGCGTTCTGGCAAAGGACATTCAGTTACTTAACGTATCGTACGATCCAACGCGTGAACTGTACGAGCAGTACAACAAAGCTTTTAGCGCGCACTGGAAGCAGGAAACTGGCGACAACGTCGTGATCCGCCAATCGCACGGCGGTTCGGGTAAACAGGCGACTTCCGTCATTAATGGCATTGAAGCCGATGTCGTGACGCTGGCGCTGGCTTACGATGTGGACGCTATTGCTGAACGTGGTCGTATCGATAAAAACTGGATCAAGCGTCTGCCGGATAACTCAGCACCTTACACCTCCACCATCGTTTTCCTGGTCCGCAAAGGTAATCCAAAACAAATTCATGACTGGAACGATCTGATCAAACCGGGCGTATCGGTCATTACGCCAAACCCGAAAAGCTCAGGCGGCGCACGCTGGAACTATCTGGCGGCATGGGGCTACGCCCTGCACCACAACAATAACGATCAGGCCAAAGCGCAAGACTTTGTCAAAGCCCTGTTTAAAAACGTTGAAGTGCTGGACTCTGGTGCGCGTGGCTCAACCAATACCTTCGTTGAACGCGGTATCGGTGATGTGCTGATTGCCTGGGAAAACGAAGCGCTACTGGCGACGAACGAACTGGGTAAAGATAAATTCGAGATAGTGACCCCGAGCGAATCGATTCTCGCGGAGCCGACCGTTTCCGTGGTCGACAAAGTGGTGGAAAAGAAAGACACCAAAGCGGTAGCGGAAGCCTACCTGAAGTATCTCTACTCGCCGGAAGGTCAGGAGATAGCAGCGAAAAACTTCTACCGTCCGCGTGATGCTGAAGTGGCGAAGAAATACGAAAATGTCTTTCCGAAGCTGAAGCTGTTCACCATTGACGAAGAGTTTGGCGGCTGGACGAAAGCACAGAAAGAGCACTTTTCTAACGGCGGTACGTTCGACCAGATCAGCAAGCGTTAAATAAATCTGTGAGTTACCAACCCGGTGGCATAACGCGACCGGGTTTTTTATTTGTCATGGTTTTGCGTTACTCTTGCCCCTCAATAGGATACAGGGAACGCGTAATGAAAAAAGCAGGTTATCTTTTACTGGCGGTGATTGTGGTGGCTGCCGCTGCTGGCATTGGCTACTGGAAATTCACCGGCAACCCGGACGCGTTACGCCAGATTGTTCTTCAGCAATGCTTGCCGCACCAGTTGCAGCAGCAGGATCCCGCACCGTGCGTGGAAGTGAAACCAGACGCCGGATATGTGGTGTTCAAAGATCGTAACGGTCCGCTGCAATATCTCTTGATGCCTGGTTACCGTATCAATGGTACGGAAAGCCCGTTGCTGTTGGAATCAGGCACGCCGAACTTTTTCTGGCTGGCCTGGCAGGCGCGTAGCTTTATGAGCCAAAAATACGGTCAGGAGATCCCTGACAAAGCGGTATCGCTGACCATTAACTCGCGTAGCGGTCGTACGCAAAATCACCTACACATTCATATCTCCTGCCTGCGGACCGATGTCAGAAAACAGCTGGATGACAACATGGCGAAAATCAGCACCCGCTGGTTGCCTTTGCCGGGTGGATTACGTGGGCATGAATATCTGGCGCGTCGCGTCACGGAGAATGAACTGGCGCAACGCAGCCCGTTTATTATGCTGGCGGAAGAAGTACCGGATGCGCGAGAACATATGGGCAGCTATGCGCTGGCGATGGTGCGCCAGAGCGATGAGTCCTTTGTCCTGCTGGCGACTCAGCGTAACTTGCTGTCGCTGAATCTCGCCTCTGCTGAGGAAATTCAGGATCATCAATGTGATATTCTGCGCTAACCCTACCTAATCTGGCGTTTACTCCGCATGCCTGTCCCCGTATTCTTGTTGAAAAAAACAACAGGAGACAGGCATGTCGCTCTGGCTTTCGCACCCTCTGTTTATCCCTTCTCTGGTGGTTGGCATCACCATTCTTCTCTGGGCGACGTCGCTGCTGCCGGAATTTATAACGGCGCTGCTGTTCTTTGCCGTGGCGATGGTGGCCAAAATCGCGCCACCGGATGTGATTTTTGGCGGCTTTGCGTCGTCGGCGTTCTGGCTGGTCTTCAGTGGATTCGTGCTGGGTATCGCGATTCGTAAAACGGGATTGGCGGACAGGGCGGCGAGGGCGCTGTCATCGCGATTGACCGACTCCTGGCCGTTAATGGTAGCGAGTGTGGTACTGCTAAGTTATGCGCTGGCGTTTGTAATGCCGTCCAACATGGGGCGCATTGCGCTACTGATGCCGATTGTTGCCGCGATGGCGAAACGGGCGGGAATTAACGACGGCACGCGAGCCTGGTATGGTCTGGCGCTGGCCGTCGGGTTTGGGACGTTCCAGCTTTCCGCGACGATTTTACCCGCTAACGTGCCGAATCTGGTGATGAGCGGCGCAGCGGAAGGTTCTTACGGTATCCACCTGAATTATCTGCCTTATTTACTACTGCATACGCCGGTTCTGGGCTGGCTCAAAGGCGCGATACTCATCGTACTTATCTGCTGGCTGTTTCCTGGTAAGCCCCATGCGCCGCGAGATTTGACGCCGCCTGAGCCGATGAGCCGGGATGAAAAACGTCTGGCATGGATGTTAGCGGTGGTGTTGTTTTTGTGGATAAGCGAAAGCTGGCACGGCATTGGTCCAGCGTGGACCGGACTGGCGGCGGCGGTTATCACGCTGCTACCTCGGGTTGGCTTTATTAATGGCGAGGAGTTTTCCAGTGGGGTCAATATCCGTACCTGTATCTACGTGGCGGGTATTCTGGGGCTGGCGATCACCGTCACGCAGACCGGTATTGGCAGTGCGGTGGGTGAGGCGCTGTTACAGGTGATGCCGCTGGACGCGGAAAAACCGTTCACCAGCTTCCTCGCGCTGACCGGCATTACCACCGCACTCAATTTTATTATGACGGCAAACGGTGTTCCGGCGCTGTATACCACGCTGGCGCAAAGCTTTGCCGATGCCACAGGATTCCCGCTGCTGTCGGTGATTATGATTCAGGTTCTGGGGTATTCCACACCGCTGCTGCCGTATCAGGCTTCACCCATTGTTGTGGCGATGGCGCTTGGGAAAGTGCCTGCGAGGGCGGGGATGCTGCTGTGTATGGCGCTGGCGGCGGCAACGTATCTGTTGCTTCTGCCGTTGGATTACCTCTGGTTCAGTATACTGGGTAAATTATAACTGTATCTAAATGTTAATTTTTTGTTTTGTGAGATGATGAATTGTTTTATTTGGGCTGATGGCGGTTAATACCGGGGCGCAGATTTGCGCACTGGAAACTCAAGGATTGATTCATGGACAGTTTGACCCCTATCCGCTGTTGGCCTGCCATCATTTCGCTCGCGATCACGCTGACCATCTGGTTTGTTATCCCGTGTCCGCCTGACGTCACTCCGCAAGCGTGGCATCTGCTGGCGTTGTTCATTGGTACGATCGCAGCGATTATCGGTAAAGCCATGCCCATTGGCGCCATTGCGGTTGTGGCGATTATGCTGGTGGCGATGACCGGCGTCACTAACCCCGATAAACCCTCGGCCGCGCTGAACGATGCCTTGAGCGGCTTCTCTAATCAACTGATTTGGCTGATTGGTTTATCCATCATGCTGTCGCAAAGCCTGTTAAAGACCGGGTTGGGCGCGCGTATTGGCTACGGGTTTATTGCGCTGTTTGGTAAAAGAACGCTGGGTATTGCGTGGGCATTAACCCTTGCGGAAACCCTGATTGCGCCGGTTACGCCAAGCAACACGGCGCGTGGCGGCGGTATTATTCACCCGGTAATGCGGGCGATTGCGGAAAGCCTCGGATCGCAGCCGGGCAACAATGAGAATGGCTCAACGGGCCGCTATCTGGCGCTGGTGAATTACAACATTAACCCCATCAGCTCGGCAATGTTCATCACCGCGACCGCGCCTAACCCTTTAATCGTTAGCTTTTTAACGAAGGGAACGGATGGTGTGCTGAATATGACCTGGGGAATGTGGGCTATCGCCGCGCTGCTTCCCGCGGTGGTCTCACTGGTCGTTATGCCGATTGTTATCTGGTGGCTCTACCCGCCAGCCATCACACGCACGCCAAATGCGCCTCAGTTCGCACGACAAAAACTGGATGCGCTAGGTCCGCTTTCACTGGCAGAGAAAATTACTCTGGCCGTCTTCATTTTGCTGCTCTGCCTGTGGGCGGGAGTGCCCGCGATGTTGATGGGCAGTGGCTGGAGTGTAAACCCTACCAGCGCCGCGTTAATTGGTTTGTCGATTCTGTTGATGGCGGGCGTATTAAGTTGGGATGACATTCTTAAGTGCCGTGGCGCGTGGGATACCATAGTCTGGTTCGCGGCGCTGGTAATGATGGCAGATTTTCTCAGCAAGTTGGGGCTGGTGGGGTGGCTGGCAACCAGCGTGGGTAGCGCAATCGACCATCTTGGTGTGCACTGGAGCATCGCGACGCTATTGCTGATCCTGCTTTACGTCTACTCGCACTACTTTTTCGCCAGTACAACCGCGCATATTACGGCGATGTTCGCTGCATTCTTCGCCGCAGGATTAGGCCTCGGCGCGCCGCCGGCGCTACTTGGGTTGATGCTCGGCTTCTCCTCCTCACTAATGATGTCGCTCACGCACTATGGCACGGGTACTGCGCCTATCATCTTTGGTTCAGGCTATGTCACGCTGGCGGAGTGGTGGAAAACGGGGCTGGTAATGAGCGTGGTCAACCTGACCATTTGGGGGGTAACCGGCGCCTTCTGGTGGCACTGGCTGGGATACTGGTAAACCTGATGCGACGGGAGGAGTGCTCCTCCCGCCATACAACTTAAGCCTGTTTAGCGGCTTCTGCTGCTTTAACGATAACTGCGAAGGCGTCTGCTTTCAGAGAAGCACCGCCAACCAGCGCGCCGTCGATGTCCGGCTGAGCGAACAGTTCAGCAGCGTTGCCCGCGTTTACGGAACCGCCGTACTGGATGATAACCTGTTCAGCGATTTTCGCGTCAGCTTTAGCAATGTGGTCACGGATGAATTTGTGAACAGCCTGAGCCTGAGCCGGAGTTGCAGATTTACCGGTACCGATAGCCCATACTGGTTCGTAAGCGATAACTACGCCTTCGAATGCCGCAGCGCCCTGAGTTTTCAGAACGGCGTCGATCTGACGTGCGCAGACTTCTTCAGTTTTGCCTGCTTCGTTTTCTGCTTCGGTTTCACCGATGCACAGAACTGGAGTCAGACCCTGCTCTTTCAGCACAGCAAATTTCTTCGCGATCAGTTCGTCAGACTCTTTGTGGTAAGTACGGCGCTCAGAATGACCGATAATGATGTACTGCGCGCCGATATCTTTCAGCATTTCAGCGCTTGTTTCACCGGTGAATGCGCCAGACAGGTTCAGGTCAACGTTCTGCGCGCCCAGGATGATGTGGCTACCGGCAGCGGCGTGTTTCGCCAGGTCGATATACATTTCCGGCGGAGCAATCGCTACTGCACAGCCAGCAACGCCAGCCAGTTCTTTACGCAGATTAGCAACCAGTTCGTTTACCATATGGCGGCTGCCGTTCAGTTTCCAGTTACCCATCACTAAAGGATGTCGCATTTCATTTCTCCACGCTTGTCAGCGAATTAAGGAATATGGCCGCCCGTCAGGGCAGCATGGTCTGTGAAACAGTATAGAGATTCGTCTGCGGAAAGGCTTTGCTTTTTGTCATCAATTCGCCTTCTCAAGACTTTCTGATAGTGCCAGCTTAATCGGTTCAACAGCGAAGGTCAGCCCCTTTTCACCGTTATCTGCTATGACATAGCGAATAGCGCCTTCTGTTTCGGCGTAATAGTGCTTACCTTTACCGGCGGCGAGCAATTTTTGCAGCTTTTTCTGACTTTGTTCTTTTGTCAGCAGCGGCGCGACGGTGTGAATAACGGCGGTCATGTATTCCAGCGCTTTCGCTTTCGCCGCCTTTTGTTCAGGCCCCTGAATCGGTAGCCAGGTGATCTGCATACTTTTGATTTTCAATGTACCGCGTTCAAGCGCGGATGACGCATACAGATTTTCGTTGATTTTGCTGGCGGCGCGGGTGAGATTCGCCCGGTCGCGGCTGCTGTCGATGGCACGAAATTCATTGAGGATAAGCTTTGGATTCTGTGTATTAAAGTTTTCACGAAACTGGCTAATCGATAGATCAAAAGTCGGCGCGCCCGCCAGCAAATAGGGGGCCGTGATTGCCGTCGATGGTTCTTCCGCCTGCGCTGTAGCGCTGACGGTTAAGGCTGAAAACAGTAATAAAAACAGTGTAAATCCTTGCTTCATCAATTGTACCTTTCATTCTCACTGCTCACGATTAAAACGGTAACCGTCCGGCTTGTCAAAAGGGTAAACTGTCCTGGAAGGTAATAATAAAGGAACCTCCATGACCATACAGCAGTGGTTATTCTCATTTAAAGGGCGTATTGGACGCCGTGATTTCTGGATTTGGATAGGTCTGTGGATCGTCAGTATGCTGGCGTTGTTCTCTCTGGCAAGTAAGCAATTACTCGATATTCAAACCGCAGCATTTTGTCTGGTGTGTCTGTTATGGCCGACGGCGGCGGTGACGGTAAAGCGTCTGCATGACCGAGGGCGTTCAGGAGCGTGGGCGTTGCTGATGATTCTGGCGTGGATGCTGCTGGCCGGAAACTGGGCGATGTTACCTGGCGTCTGGCAATGGGCGGTAGGCCGTTTTCTTCCGACGCTGATTTTGGTCGGCATGCTTATCGATCTGGGCGCGTTTGTCGGCACCCAGGACGAAAATAAATACGGTAAAGATACGCAGGACGTAAAGTACAGAGCTGACTCGTAGGCCGGATAAGACGCGTTAGCATCGCCATCCGGTAAAATGCCCGGGGCGCTTACCGGGCAGTAAAACGTTCTTACCAGTAGTGTTCAGCGGTCATATGGCCTGGTCGACGGCGCAGGTGTTTGGTCATCTGCCGGGTCTCTTTCAATAGTTGCTGCGTGTCGCGCACCATTTGTGGATTTCCACACAGCATTACGTGGCTGGTTTCTTTATCCATTGGCAGACCTACCGCTTTTTCCAGCTCACCGCTTTCAATCAGCGCAGGCACTCGTCCGGTCAACGAATTTGCCGCAGTTTCACGGCTAACAACGGTCTGGATACGTAATTTACCTTCGTAGCGCTTTTCCAGCGCCTGCATCAACGGCAGATAGCTCAAATCGGCGGCATAGCGCGCGGCGTGGACCAGCACCAGATTTTTAAAGCGATCCAGATCTTTGCCTAACTGCAAAATCGACAAATACGGGCCGATAGCCGTGCCGGTCGCCAGCATCCACAGCGTGTCGCAATCGGGGACCTCATCCAGCACGAAGAAGCCAGCGGCTTCACTGACCACCTGAACGTCATCGCCAGGCTTCAGCGCGGCCAAACGAGGGCTGAGTTTGCCGTCGGGAACCGTCACCAGATAAAACTCTAAATCGGGATTGTCGGGCGCATTCACGTAGGAATAGGCGCGCTGGACGCGCTCGCCGTCGATTTCCAGGCCAAGCTTGGTAAACTGGCCAGCAGTAAAAGGAAGAACCGGAGCTCGCACGGTCAAACTAAATAAGGCATCGGTCCAGTTCTGCACCTTTGTGACTTTGCCTGTTACCCAATCTGCCATGGTTTTCTCCTGTCTGCTTTGATTGCCTTATCTTCGTCCGTTGGACGAAAGATTTCCAGCCCGGATGGGCTGGAAGGCTCTATTGATCAAATCAATTACAGGATGTGCGCCTGCACATCGGGATCTTTGCGATCGAGATAGTGAATCGACTGAATGCGGCGGATTGTGCGCGATTTGCCGCGGATCAGCAGCGTTTCGGTGGTCGCGATATTGCCTTTGCGGCTAATGCCTTCCAGCAGATCGCCTTTGGTGATGCCGGTGGCAGAGAAAATGACGTTGTCGCTGCGCGCCATTTCGTCCAGACGCAGCGCTTTGCCCGCTTCAATGCCCATCGCGGTGCAGCGGGCCAGTTCCTGTTCGCCAATGCGGCGGTTTTCTTCGCTGTCGCCTTTGACGTCATGACGCGCCAGGAGACGGCCCTGCATATCGCCATCCAGCGCGCGGATAACGGCGGCGGAGACCACACCTTCCGGTGCGCCGCCAATGCCGTACAGCACGTCAACTTCGCTGTCAGGCATGCAGGTCAGAATTGAAGCCGCAACGTCGCCGTCGGGAATAGCGAATACGCGCACGCCCAGTTTCGTCATCTCTGCAATAACGTCATCATGGCGAGGTTTTGCCAGGATAGTGACGGTCAGGTCACTCAGGGGTTTGTTCAGCGCGGCGGCAATGTTACGCAGGTTGGCTTCCAGCGACAGATTCAGGTCAATGGACCCTTTTGCGCCTGGGCCGACAATCAGCTTTTCCATATACATGTCCGGCGCGTTCAGGAAGCAGCCTTTATCGCCCACGGCCAGTACCGCCAGCGCATTTGCCTGGCCCATTGCCGTCATACGCGTGCCTTCGATAGGATCGACTGCGATGTCTACCGCATCGCCAAGACCCGTACCGACTTTCTCACCGATAAACAGCATCGGCGCTTCATCGATTTCACCTTCGCCAATCACGATGGTGCCGTCGATGTTGACCTGGTTGAGCATAATACGCATGGCGTTCACCGCCGCGCCGTCAGCGGTATTTTTATCGCCGCGGCCCAGCCATTTATAGCCAGCCAGCGCGGCCGCTTCGGTCACGCGTGAAAATTCAATGGCAAGTTCTCGTCTCATTGCAAACTCGTAGCTGAAAGGAATGGCGCGAAGTGTAGCACAGGGGAGGGGGCGAGATTATTGATGTGTGTGCGGGGTTGTCCCCGCACGAAGATATTGCCGGATAAGACACCTTAGCGTCGCCATCCGGCAATGACGTATTACTCGTCGTGATCTTCCCACGCCATGGCGCGTTTGACTGCTTTTTTCCAGCCGCTGTAACGGAAGTTACGTTCGGTGGTTTCGATGCCAGGACGGAATTCACGCTCGATGACCGCTTTTTCCTGCAGCTCATCCAGGTTTTGCCAGAAGCCGACCGCCAGACCGGCCAGATAAGCCGCACCCAGCGCAGTGACTTCGCGGACTTCCGGGCGCTCAACGCGCGTGCCGAGAATGTCCGACTGGAACTGCATCAGGAAGTTGTTGGCGACCGCACCGCCATCGACGCGCAGGGCGTGCAAGCGAATGCCGGAGTCAGCCTGCATCGCTTCCAGTACGTCACGGGTCTGGTAAGCGATAGACTCAAGCGTTGCGCGAATGATGTGGTTGGAGTTTACGCCACGGGTCAGACCAAAGATGGCGCCACGCGCATACGGGTCCCAGTACGGTGCGCCCAGACCGGTGAATGCCGGAACGACGTACACGCCGTTGGTGTCTTTCACTTTAGTCGCGAAATACTCAGAGTCGAATGCATCGCTGATGAGTTTCATTTCATCACGCAGCCACTGGATAGAGGCACCCGCCATAAACACCGCGCCTTCCAGGGCGTAGTTCACTTCCCCGGTCGGTCCGCAGGCGATGGTGGTCAGCAGCCCGTTTTCGGACTTAACGGCTTTCTCGCCGGTGTTCATCAGCATGAAGCAGCCGGTACCGTAAGTGTTTTTCGCCATCCCTTCTTTCACGCACAGCTGGCCGAACAGCGCCGCCTGCTGGTCACCGGCGATACCGGAGATAGGAATACGAATGCCGCCCTTACCACCGATGTTGGTTTGGCCGTACACTTCAGAAGAACGACGCACTTCCGGCAGCATGGCGCGCGGAATATCCAGCGCATCCAACATCTTGTCGTCCCAGTCCAGGGAGTGGATGTTGAACAGCATGGTACGTGAGGCGTTGGTGTAATCGGTGACGTGTACGCGTCCCTGCGTCATTTTCCAGATAAGCCAGGTGTCTACGGTACCGAACAACAGTTCACCGCGACGAGCGCGCTCACGCGAACCTTCTACGTGGTCGAGGATCCACTTCACTTTGGTACCGGAGAAGTACGGGTCAATCACCAGGCCGGTGTTATTGCGGATGTACTCTTCCATACCGTCGCGCTTGAGCTTCTCGCAGATATCTGCGGTACGACGACACTGCCATACAATGGCGTTATAGATTGGTTTACCGGTCTCACGTTCCCAGACGATGGTGGTTTCACGCTGGTTGGTAATACCGATCGCGGCAATTTCATCGGAACTGATATCGGCTTTCGCCAGCACTTCAACCAGCGTGGAGCTTTGGGTTGCCCAAATTTCCATTGGGTCGTGTTCTACCCAACCTGCTTTCGGGTAGATTTGCTCGAATTCGCGCTGTGAAACGGCAACGATATTCGCATCGTGGTCCATTACGACCGCGCGGGAGCTGGTGGTGCCCTGGTCGAGCGCAACGATATATTTTTTTTCAGTCATAATTTTTTGTCCCGTAGTCACATTACTGCGAAGCTTTTTGTTGAGTGTTGGCCGCAACGTCTTTCTCTTCAATCGCGCAGACATCGCACGGTAAATGACGACCAATCAGTTTGCGATAGGCCCATGCGCCCAAAATTGCGCCGGTAATCGGGCCAAACACCGGCACCAGGAAGTAAGGGATATCACGACCACCCGTGAAGGCAATCTCACCCCATCCGGCCAATCCGGCGAACAGTTTCGGTCCGAAGTCACGTGCCGGGTTCATCGCAAAACCTGTTAGCGGACCCATGGAAGCACCAATAACGGCAATCAGTAAGCCGATCAGCAGTGGCGCCAGCGGACCACGAGGTACACCGTTACCATCGTCGGTCAGGGCCAGAATCAGCCCCATTAGAATAGCGGTAATGACCATTTCAACCGCGAAGGCCTGCACAAAATTGATATGCGGGTTCGGATAGGTGGAGAAAGTACCTGCCAGACCCAGGCTCTCGGTACTGCCGCGCACGATATGATTGGTTTGTTCGAAATCGAGGAAAAGATTGTAATAAAGCCCGTAAACCAATGCCGCTGCGCAAAAGGCGCCGGCAATTTGCGAAATAATAAAAGGGACGACTTTGCGTTTATCAAAACAGGCAAACAGCCAGAGTGCGATGGTGACCGCTGGATTCAGGTGTGCGCCAGAAACGCCTGCGGTCAGATAGATAGCCATCGCTACCCCCAGACCCCAGATGATGCTGATTTCCCACTGACCAAAAGTAGCCCCGGCCACTTTGAGTGCAGCGACACAGCCCACACCGAAGAAAATCAACAACCCGGTACCGAGGAATTCAGCAATGCACTGGCCTTTTAAGGTTGATGTTTGACTCATAATCGGATCCTGAAGAGAGTTTAATGTTTATTGTGTGCGAGAAGGTCACTGACATCCCCGGAGCCGGTAGGCACACTGTTAATTTATCGTTAACGCTCAAAAACGAGAAATATCGAAATTAAAATGTGTGTACTGCATCAACAAAATGAGCGTTTTCGCGCCATTGCGCGGTATTTGTTATACAAAAATAGTGTGAGCTGAATCATTTCACCGATCAATCTCTTAACACTTAAGCGTTATGACAGTCATGTCACCAGGAGAAAGACTAAAAGTGTTGCAAACCGCAATCTGCGCGGGATGCCGCTGGACAGGGATGACGCGGCTTCATACAATCGGTGTTAAGTAGAGTGCGCTCGTTTTTATTAAGGCGTCGCCGGTTATCGGGACGAGGATTTTTATCCATCAACGCCTTGCAATTCAGGAGAGGTATGACGATGTCATTAGAAGTGTTTGAGAAACTGGAAGCAAAAGTACAGCAGGCGATTGATACCATCACGCTGTTGCAGATGGAAATCGAAGAGCTGAAAGAAAAGAATAACTCACTGTCGCAGGAAGTTCAGTCTGCACAGCAGCAGCGTGAAGAACTGGAGCGTGAGAACAACAATCTGAAAGAACAGCAGAACGGCTGGCAGGATCGTCTGCATGCCCTGCTGGGTCGTATGGAAGAAGTCTAATCCTCGTCATATTTCACGTTATGGCGGCGTTGGCTGCGTGCGTTCACCCCAGTCACATAGTGGCCTATGCTCCTGGGGATTCACTTACTTGCCGCCTTGCCCTGACGCGAAATCTATAGAGGATTTAGTTTGTAGGCCGGATAAGGTGTAAGCCGACATCCGGCAATACTTATCTTTGATAACGGCCTTGCTTGCGGGCTTTCCCATCAATCACCAAGCCAACGGGTGAACGAGCTACGGTCAATATCCAGTTGCTTCGCTGCACGGCTTTTGTTGTTTTGCTGTCGTAGTAGCACCCCTTTGAGAATACGGCTACGGATCCGTTTATACGGCCCTTCGAGCAACTGGCAGTCCGGGCAGTGATGGCGAGGTTGTTGGGGGGAAGACGCTTTATCGGCTTGTAAATCCTCAATCAGTAACGTGGCGGCAGAAAGAGACACCACGCCGGATGAAAACGATAACGCCAGGCGCTCCATAATATTATTCAACTGACGTACGTTACCCGGCCATAAATATTTTTTCAGCTCACTCCATAAACTTTCGCTCAATGCAATGGGAGGCAACTGATAGGACTTTCTCAGCGCATCTAAAGTTGTTTGCCCAATAAGTTGGATATCGTCCGGGCGTTCACGTAACGGTAATGTGGTGACCTTGAGCACATTCAAGCGATAAAAAAGGTCTTCTCTAAAATCACCGGCTGCAATCATTGCCGGTAAGTTTCGGTTTGTGGCCGCAATAACGCGGACGTTGACCGGAATCATGTGATCTGCGCCCAGGCGCATCAGTTGGCGCTCTTGCAGAATGCGTAAGAGTTTTGCTTGTAAGAACTTATCCAGTTCGCTGATTTCATCAAGAAAGATGGTGCCGTTATGCGCCAGTTCAAACATCCCTGCGCGGCCTTTTTTAGAGGCACCGGAAAACGCGCCATCGACATATCCAAAGAGTTCGCTTTCCATAATTGAAGCGGGGATTGCGCCGCAGTTAACCGCAACAAATGGCCCATTGCGATGTGAACTGGCGTTATGAATGCTCTGCGCCAGAACCTCTTTGCCGGTACCATTTTCACCGAGTAGCAGTATTGTTGCTTCGGTTTCCGCATATATCCTGGCTAACCTTAAGCGATCCTGCATTTCACGGTTGCAGGTAATAAAATCTTCGAAGTGATACCTGGCGTGAAATCCTAACTTTTTCGCTTCTTTGATTCTTATCTTCTGCTCAGCATTCTGTAAGTTAGATGATGTCTGGAGGGTGATCACCACGCGGTTGAGATTTTCGTTTTCTACAATGGGGAACTGGTTAACCACAAATTCGCCATAGGGTGTGTTGATTAACTCATTTTCTATCGGGATATTATTTTGCAGGTCTTCCCAGTTTAGCGTTAAGGAAGGTATTTTTTTACTGATTAAATCATGTTTACTGAGTTGTAAAAGCTCGACGGCTTTATGGTTACAGTGAATGACCTTACCGCAATTATCAATGAGAAGAATGAATTTATTGGTGTGGTCAAGTAACAGGTTTAGCTGGTTTTGCTCAATGCGCTCATTAGCGAGCGCCTGATACAGCTGAATTGCCTCATGTAATGCCAGTTCTATGGACTCGACACCTGAATGGAAAGGGATGAAATGTTCCATGCTGTGTGTGCCAAAATAAAGCGGGCAAATGGCATCGCCAATAATAAGATCTATCTGGTTATTTTGTGTGTAATTGACAAAGTCATTTCTGACATTCTCAATGCAAGGGTTGGCCATTTCGTCAATGATAAACTCAGTGAGCTGCAGATTAAGCATCCTGGCTATTTTCATACAGCCGTCGATAACGCTGCGAAACCCAATAACCCCAATATTTTTATTGAGCCCAAGATATGGCCTGAGGGCATCGATAATATCATAGGCGGATGTTTTTATTTCAATGACAGGCTGCGGTATTTTTTGTTTAAGCATCCATGCCATGCCACCGCGACTAATCACAAGATCAGGGGAATTCGTGCGCAATATCGGGATCACGGAATCAACATCGTCGAGGGTAGCATTTAATATCGTTAGATTTGCGATGTGCTTATATCGGATAGACAGGCGTTCAGCTTCGAGAGAGAGCGCTTGTAAAGGAGAAACGATGTAAATATTAGGTAATTTTAACATGTTGAATCCAGCATGATCATGATGTGAAGTCGATAACGGTGGAAACAGTTGTCGGCATTATTGCAGAAACAGTAATCCATTCACGACTTACTGTTTCTGCAATCTTTTTGTCACATAAATGGTGAACAGCGGAATTGTTTTCGATCAACTCTGTGGAATTTATGTTTTTGATAACTGCTGGCGTTGGGCGATTCTCCTTTGTTCGCGGCGAGCAACGCAGGCGGTTATAAACGGTACGACTAAGGAGGTGA
>NZ_JAHLQZ010000008.1:0-61981 GCF_018919505.1 Citrobacter sp. S55_ASV_140 | reverse complement strand
ATGGTTTTACCAATTGGCCGGATGACGGCCAACCGAGATCAAATAATTTTGCCGGGGAGGCATCAAATGATTACAGGTATCCAGATTACTAAAGCTGCAAACGACGACCTGCTGAACTCTTTCTGGCTGCTGGACAGCGAAAAAGGCGAAGCACGCTGCATCGTTGCGAAAGCAGGTTTCAATGCGGATGACGTCGTTGCCGTCAGCAAACTGGGTGAAATCGAATACCGTGAAGTGCCGGTAGACGTACAGCCGGAAGTTCGCGTGGAAGGTGGTCAGCACCTGAACGTGAACGTTCTGCGTCGCGAAACGCTGGAAGATGCGGTTAAGCATCCGGAAAAATATCCGCAGCTGACCATCCGTGTTTCTGGTTATGCGGTACGTTTCAACTCTCTGACACCAGAACAGCAGCGCGACGTTATTGCTCGTACCTTTACTGAGAGCCTGTAAGGCTCGCGGGGAATAACCCCGTTTAGCAGAGAATCAAAAGCGGAAGATGCCAGCGCGTCTTCCGCTTTTTTATATCCGTTAGTAAAAAATTCGTACTGCGCAATACACTAACAGCAGCGCCAGAATGATATTCAACTGTCGGCCGTAACGGCGAAAGAGGCGCTGAAAAAGATGGCCTGCCAGTGCCCAACATGCATTACCAAAGGTGCCGATCAGCGCCAGCAGAATACTCACCCCAATCAGCCAGTGTGCATCCTGCGTATAGGGCAGTACGAACGTGGATAACGCGGTAATGCCGTACAAAATGATTTTGACGTTAACAAACTGCAAGCCAAAACTCGCCCAGAAGCCGATCGGTTCGGACTGCAAATTATCGTTTGCCGCCGGGCTGGTGGCGATTTTCAATGCCAGCCACAAGATATATGCCGCGCCTGCCCAACTGAGCCAGTGGATGATGGCAGGATCCATCGCGGCAAGCGAAAACGAAATCCCGGCGCATATCAGCATGACGATTAAAAAGCCCAGACTCATCCCGGCAAGCACGCGCGTGCTCTGGCGAAAACCGTGTGACGTCGCAGCACTGAGCGCAAGGATGTTATTTGGGCCGGGGGTTAGCGCGGTAATCAATGTATAGGTCCAGAATGCACTTAAAAGTATGGGGGTCACTTGTTATCTCCTCTGTTTTGGTAGACAGTACCCGAGTCAAAACATTTAAAAAAATGAATGTTTTCGCATTCTGAGTTCGATATTTTCGATGGGTTGGTGCGGATGGATTTACGTCGGTTTATTACGTTAAAAACGGTGGTGGAAGAGGGGTCGTTCCTGCGGGCGTCACAAAAGCTTTGTTGTACGCAATCGACCGTGACGTTTCATATTCAGCAGCTTGAGCAAGAGCTTTCGGTGCAGCTGTTCGAAAAAATTGGCCGCAGAATGTGTCTCACCAGTGAGGGCAAACGGTTGATGCCGCATATACACGACCTGACCCGCGTGATGGCATCGATTCGTCAGTCAGCGCAGCAGGATGCGCAGCCGAGCGGCGATCTACGCGTTGCGACCGGCGAAACGCTGCTGGCGTATAAAATGCCGCAGGTTCTACAGCGATTTAAACAACGCGCGCCTCATGTGCGGTTGTCCTTACAGTCGCTCAACTGCTATGTCATTCGCGATGCGTTGCTCGGTGATGAGGTTGATCTGGGCGTGTTTTATCGTGTTGGTAATGATGATGCACTTGAGATGATACCGCTGGGCGATCAGTCACTGGCGCTGGTTGCGTCGCCTCTGCTGCAGCACGTTGATTTCACCCGGCATCACCAGCACATTCCCTGCAGCTTTATCATTAATGAACCGCAATGTATTTTCAGACAACGCTTCGAAGGGCTACTGCGTAAGCGTCATATTACGCTGGAAAATACGATTGAGTTGTGGAGTATTGAGAGCATCAAGCACTGCGTATCGGCAAATCTTGGCGTCAGTTTTTTGCCGCGTTTTGCCGTTGAGAAGGAGCTCCGTTCAGGGGAATTGGTTGAGTTACCGTTCAGCGAACAGCCGGAGTTAATTACAGCATTGTGCGGTTACCATGCTGGGAAAGTCGTTAGCCCGGCGATGCGGGCGTTTATTGAGTGTATTGAAGAGAGCTTTGCGACGCATGAAAAAATGCCGGGCTAAACGACCCGGCATACGGTTTTACTCTTTGTCGGACTGCTGGGGAGCCGTTCCGCTCGGCTTACGACGTTTGCCGATATTTTTGGCGTCGCGGTGACGTTTCTTCACGCGCGGTTTCTCTTTTTCTTTGGCTTTTTGCTCGGCGCGCTTCGCCAGCACTTTCTTGGACGGCTTGCCGTTAGATTTCTCACTTGGCGCACGAGTTGTCGGACGCAGTTCGTCAATAACGCGCGCCTTCAGCGGTTCGTCGATATAGCGGCTCGCTTTACCAAGCAGCAGGTGGTCGTGCGCTTCAACCAGAGAAATCGCGGTACCTTTACGGCCAGCGCGGCCGGTACGGCCAATGCGGTGTAGATAGGCATCACCACTGCGCGGCATGTCGTAGTTAAACACGTGGCTAACATCAGGAATGTCGATCCCGCGAGCGGCAACATCGGTCGCAACCAGTACGTTCACACGACCATCGGTCAGGCGTTTGATCGCTTCGTTACGCTTGATCTGTACCATCTCGCCTTCGAGATAGCAGTTATTAATGCCAGCCTGGCGCAGCCAGCCTGCCAGCTCGTGTACACGCTCACGCTTACGTACAAAAACAATCGAACGGGTCGCTTCCGGCTGTTTTAACAGATGGATCAGCAGAGCCGTTTTGTGCTCAATGTCATCGGCACGGTAGTAAAATTGATGGATCTTCTTGCGTTCGCGGGTCGAGGGATCCGCCGAAACCTCAACCGGATCTTCCAGCAGGCGCTCGGCAAAATCTTTAATCGCGTCGCCTTCCAGCGTGGCAGAGAATAACATCGTCTGCTTACGCCAGCGGGTTTCACCGGCGATATGTTCGATGTCCTGGGCAAAGCCCATGTCCAGCATACGGTCTGCCTCATCGAGGATCAGCGTTTCAACCGCGTGGCAGTCGAAATTCTCTTCTTTGATGTATTGTAGCAGGCGACCGGTGGTGGCGACCACGATATCCTGGTTTTCGCTAAAGACTTCCATATGGTTCATGTAAGCCACACCGCCGGTAATTGTGGCGATATCCAGATGCGTATTCTTCGCCAGTTCACGGGCGTGGTCGGCAACCTGCATCGCCAGTTCGCGCGTTGGCGTCAGAATTAAAATGCGCGGTGGGCCAGATTTTTTGCGCGGGAAGTCGAGCAGGTGCTGCAACGCTGGCAGCAAATATGCCGCCGTTTTACCGGTGCCTGTCGGCGCAGAACCGAGTACATCACGGCCATCGAGCGCAGGCGGAATGGCGGCAGCCTGAATGGCGGTCGGGCGAGTGAAACCTTTTTCCTGGAGGGCATCCAGAAGGCTTTCATCGAGTTCAAGTTCGGAAAAAGTCGTTACAGTCATGTTCTACCTCTGTGTGGGGCGCTGATTATAGACGTTACGGCTGCAATCTTCATCTGTTTGTATGGATATAGCTTCTCAGGTATTGTTTTTATCCTATGTTATCGTCTTTTTTCCCCAGGAAGGTTGTTCTCCATGCCCCAGTCTACATCCGTACTTAGACGTAATGGATTTACATTTAAGCAGTTTTTTGTGGCGCATGATCGTTGTGCGATGAAAGTCGGAACGGACGGTATTTTATTAGGGGCCTGGGCCCCCGTTGCGGGCGTAAAACGGATCCTGGATATTGGTACCGGGAGCGGCCTGTTGGCGTTGATGCTGGCCCAGCGTACTGATGAAAATGTCATCATTGACGCTGTGGAGCTTGATGTTGACGCTGCGCAGCAGGCGCAGGAGAACATCGCGCAATCTCCGTGGATGCATCGCGTCAGCGTTCATACAGCAGATGCGCAGCAATGGATACCACGCCAGACCGTGCGTTTTGATTTGATTATCAGCAATCCACCTTATTATGAACAGGGAGTGGAATGCGCCACGCTGCAGCGCGAGCAGGCACGTTACACGACCGCGCTCGATCATGAAGCATTGCTGGCGCTGGCGGCGGGGAGTATTACAGAAGATGGTTTTTTTTGTGTCGTGCTGCCGGAACAAATTGGTAACGCCTTTACCCAGCAGGCATTAAGTATGGGCTGGCATTTGCGTTTACGTACGGATGTGGCAGAAACTGAGGCCCGGCTACCACATCGTGTATTGTTGGCATTCTCCCCGCAGGCCGGGGAGTGCTTTAGCGACAGGTTGTTTATCCGTGGGCCAGACCAACGTTACTCTGAAGGTTACACGGCGCTGACCCAGGCGTTTTATCTGTTTATGTGATGACTTAGCGGCGAGAGGATGGACGGGCCTGACTCGGGAAGTTGTTCAGGATAATCCAGCGTGTAGTGCAGGCCCCGACTCTCTTTGCGCATCATTGCGCAGCGTACAATCAGCTCGGCAACCTGCACCAGGTTGCGCAGTTCCAGCAAATTGTTCGACACGCGGAAATGGGCGTAATACTCGTCGATTTCCTGTTGCAGCATGGTGATACGGCGCAGCGCGCGCTCCAGGCGCTTAGTCGTACGCACAATCCCGACGTAGTCCCACATAAATAAGCGCAGCTCATGCCAGTTATGCTGAATCACCACCAACTCATCCGGATTTTCCACACGACTTTCATCCCAGGCGGGAAGTGTGTTGACACCGCGTGCGTAAGGCATTCGCCTGTCGATATCTTCAGCGGCTGACCAGCCGTAAACCAGGCACTCAAGCAATGAGTTCGACGCCATACGGTTGGCGCCATGCAGGCCGGTATAGCTCACTTCGCCGATGGCATACAGACCGTCGACATCCGTGCGGCCAAAGTCATCAACCATCACACCGCCGCAGGTATAGTGCGCGGCAGGGACGATAGGGACCGGCTCTTTGGTCAAATCGATGCCCAGTCCCAGCAGTTTTTCATAAATCATCGGGAAATGCTGACGAACAAATGCTTCCGGTTTATGGCTGATGTCGAGGAACATGCAGTCAGCGCCCAGACGCTTCATCTCGTGGTCAATGGCACGGGCGACGATATCGCGAGGAGCCAGTTCGCCACGCTCGTCAAAATCGGGCATAAAGCGCGAGCCGTCCGGGCGCTTCAGGTGCGCGCCTTCGCCACGCAGCGCCTCGGTCAGCAGGAAATTGCGCGCCTGCGGATGATACAGCGCCGTTGGATGAAACTGGTTAAATTCAAGATTGGCGACACGACATCCCGCGCGCCAGGCCATCGCAATCCCGTCCCCCGAGGAGATATCCGGATTGGTAGTGTACTGATACACTTTTGACGCGCCGCCGGTAGCTAACACCACTGACTTCGCATGGCAGGTTTCGACAGCTTCTTTATTACGATTCCAGATCCAGGCCCCAACAACCCGACGCGTTCCCGGCAGGCCGATTTTATCAGAGACAATCAGATCGACGGCATTACTGCGCTCCAGAACCTGTATGTTAGGATGATTTTGCGCCTGGCTGACAAGGGTGGTTTCGACTTCTTTACCGGTAGCATCCGCAGCATGCAGGATGCGTCGATGACTATGACCGCCTTCACGGGTCAGGTGATAACTCTCTTCACCGTTAGGCTGAACCTGCGTATCAAATAACACACCCTGATCGATAAGCCACTGCACACAGGTGCGGGCATTGCTGGCGACAAACTCTACCGCATGACGATCGCAAAGTCCGGCCCCGGCAACCAGCGTATCTTCAACGTGGGAGTCGATACTGTCGGTTTCATCGAAAACCGCGGCAATACCACCCTGAGCATAAAACGTCGAGCCTTCGCTAACAGGACCTTTGCTCAGTACAATAACCTGATGTTTCTCAGCCAGCCGCAGCGCCAGCGAGAGTCCGGCAGCTCCGCTGCCAATGATCAGCACGTCACAGGATAATTCAGGAGTTGTATTCATAATGTTTGTTTAATTTACTAAACAGTGTTTGCTCACAATAGCACCAGAATACGCGTTGCTGCACGTTTTATTTTTAAATGTGTTGCAATGGCTAAACATGAAAGAAAAAGTATGACGAGGCCGAAATGAGCAAAATTATTTTGTGAAGCAGGCCGTTAGCATCAGATTATGTGATGAAATAAAGTGGCCGTTGGGTTACTCTGCAAGCGGTGAAATGGGCATTTCTTACAGATAGTGCGTTGATCGGGTTATGTAGACTTATAATGAGAGATAAGACCTGTCTACAACATGACAAACAAAAAACAAATGCGTAACGGAACTTTACGAAACTTGAGCACTCTAAGCATTTGCTTGCTCATAGTGAAGCTTATGGAGTGGCGTTTCGACAGCGCGTGGAAATTTGGTTTGGGGAGACTTTACCTCGGATGAGCGAGCAGTTAACGGACCAGGTCCTGGTAGAACGGGTCCAGAAGGGAGATCAGAAAGCCTTTAACCTACTGGTAGTCCGCTATCAGCATAAGGTGGCGAGTCTGGTTTCTCGCTATGTACCGTCGGGCGATGTACCCGATGTAGTACAAGAAGCATTTATCAAGGCCTATCGTGCGCTGGACTCGTTCCGGGGGGATAGTGCTTTTTATACCTGGCTGTATCGTATCGCAGTCAATACAGCGAAGAATTACCTGGTCGCTCAGGGGCGTCGTCCACCTTCCAGTGATATAGATGCGATTGAAGCAGAAAACTACGAAAGTGGCGGTGCACTGAAAGAAATTTCGAACCCTGAGAACTTAATGTTGTCAGAAGAACTGAGACAGATAGTTTTCCGAACTATTGAGTCCCTCCCGGAAGATTTACGCATGGCAATAACCTTACGGGAGCTGGATGGCCTGAGCTATGAAGAGATAGCCGCTATCATGGATTGTCCGGTAGGTACGGTGCGTTCACGTATCTTCCGAGCGAGGGAAGCTATTGATAATAAAGTTCAACCGCTTATCAGGCGTTGACGATAGCGGGATACTGGAAAAGGTATTAGGCATGCAGAAAGAAAAACTTTCCGCTTTAATGGATGGCGAAACGCTGGATACTGAGTTGCTTAAAGAGCTGACTCACGACCCGGAAATGCAAAAAACCTGGGAGAGTTATCACCTGATTCGCGATTCCATGCGAGGTGATACCGCCGACGTTCTCCATTTCGATATTTCCGCCCGCGTAATGGCTGCCATCCAGGATGAGCCAGTACGTCAGACGGCGCCATTGATTCCTGAGGCCCAGCCAGCACCGCACCAGTGGCAGAAAATGCCATTCTGGAAGAAAATGCGTCCGTGGGCCGCGCAGCTTACCCAAATGGGGGTGGCCGCGTGTGTATCACTTGCAGTTATTGTTGGCGTCCAGCACTATAACGGTCAATCTGAAACGTCCCAGCAGCCCGAAACGCCGGTATTTAATACATTACCGATGATGGGTAAAGCCAGTCCGGTAAGCCTGGGTGTACCTTCTGACGCGACAGCCAGCGGCGGTCAGCAACAGCAGGTACAGGAGCAGCGTCGTCGTATTAATGCCATGTTGCAGGATTACGAACTGCAACGTCGACTGCACTCTGAACAGCTTCAGTTTGAGCAGGCGCAAACACAGCAAGCCGCTGTGCAGGTGCCAGGAATTCAAACTTTAGGAACGCAATCGCAGTAATGAAGCAACTTTGGTTTGCCATGTCACTTGTGGCTGGTAGCCTGTTCTTCTCTGTAAACGCCTCGGCCAATCCTGCGTCCGGGGCGTTGTTGCAGCAGATGAATCTGGCCAGCCAGTCGCTAACCTATGAGCTGTCATTTGTCAGCATCAATAAACAGGGTGTTGAATCCCTACGTTATCGCCATGCCCGCCAGGATAACCGTCCGTTAGCGCAGTTGTTGCAATTGGATGGACCGCGCCGGGAAGTGGTGCAACGCGGCAATGAAATAAGTTATTTCGAGCCTGGGCTCGAACCGTTCACGCTGAACGGCGACTATATCGTTGATTCATTGCCATCCCTGATTTATACCGACTTCAAACGCCTTGCACCCTACTATGATTTTATTTCAGTAGGCCGCACTCGCATTGCCGATCGGCTCTGTGAAGTGATCCGCGTTGTCGCTCGTGACGGCACGCGTTACAGCTATATCGTCTGGATGGACACCGAAACCAAGCTACCGATGCGTGTCGATCTTCTCGATCGTGATGGCGAAACGCTGGAACAGTTCCGCGTCATCGCCTTTACCGTAAACAACGGCGTTAGCGACAGCATGCAGACGCTGGCGAAAGCCAATCTACCGCCGTTGCTGTCGGTTCCCGCGGGTGAAAAAACCAACTTCAACTGGAGTCCGTCATGGGTGCCGCAAGGCTTTAGTGAAGTCTCCAGCAGTCGACGTCCGCTGCCGACCATGGATAACATGCCGATTGAATCACGCCTTTATTCGGATGGCCTGTTTAGTTTCTCCGTGAACGTAAACCGCGCGACGCAAAACAGCACCGATCAACTGCTGCGAACCGGGCGTAGAACGGTCAGCACCAGCGTGCGTGATAACGCGGAAATTACGATAGTGGGCGAACTGCCGCCACAAACGGCGAAGCGTATCGCGGACAATATTAAGTTCAGGGCCGCACAATGATCAAAGAGTGGGCGACAGTCGTTTCCTGGCAAAATGGTCTGGCGACGGTCAGCTGTGATGTGAAAGCGTCATGTAGCAGCTGTGCTTCCCGGGCCGGGTGCGGGAGCCGCGTGCTGAATAAACTTGGACCGCAGACCACGCACACTATCGTGGTACCCTGCGATGAGCCATTGGCCCCTGGTCAAAAAGTTGAGCTGGGCATTGCCGAGAGGAGCCTGTTGGGATCGGCGATGCTGGTTTATATGTCTCCGCTGGCGGGGCTCTTTCTTTTCGCGGCGCTGTTCCAGGTGCTGTTTGGGTCCGACCTGGCAGCTTTAAGCGGGGCTGTACTGGGTGGCGTGGGCGGATTCCTGATCGCCCGCGGATATTCCCGTAAGCTTGCTGAACGTGAAGCCTGGCAGCCGGTCATTCTGAACGTTGCCCTCCCGCCCGATCTTATTCGCGTTGAAACCCAGCAGTGATATCTTTGCCTGATGGCGCTGCGCTTATCAGGCCTACCGCGTTTTCAGATGCAGGCGTAGGCCGGATAAGGCGTTTATGCTGCCATCCGGCAAAAGTTTCACCGACTTTGTAAGGTTGTTTCCAGTTCCCGCTATCCTTGCTCTATGAACGTTTCCTCGCCTCAGCGTTGTAGTGTAGAATGCGGCGTTTCACTTAAACAGACGTTAAGCTCAGATCAGCGACTTCTCAGAGCCTGCTCAGGCGGGCGTAAGGCACAATAATTACTCTATATGAAGAACATACGTAACTTTTCAATCATTGCTCACATCGACCACGGTAAATCGACGCTGTCTGACCGTATTATCCAGATCTGCGGTGGCCTGTCTGACCGTGAAATGGAAGCGCAGGTTCTCGACTCGATGGATCTTGAGCGTGAGCGCGGTATTACTATCAAAGCGCAGAGCGTGACGCTCGATTTCAAAGCATCTGATGGTGAAACCTATCAGCTTAACTTTATCGACACCCCGGGCCACGTCGACTTCTCATATGAAGTTTCCCGCTCGCTTGCCGCCTGTGAAGGCGCACTGCTGGTGGTTGACGCCGGGCAGGGTGTAGAAGCGCAAACGCTGGCCAACTGCTACACCGCCATGGAAATGGATCTGGAAGTGGTGCCGGTACTGAACAAGATTGACCTGCCAGCCGCTGACCCTGAGCGTGTAGCGGAAGAAATTGAAGATATCGTCGGCATCGACGCCACCGACGCAGTACGCTGCTCGGCGAAAACCGGCGTGGGCGTGACCGACGTGCTGGAACGTCTGGTGCGCGACATTCCGCCGCCGGAAGGCGATCCGGAAGGCCCATTGCAGGCGCTGATCATCGACTCCTGGTTCGATAACTACCTGGGCGTGGTTTCGCTGGTGCGTATTAAAAACGGCACCATGCGTAAAGGCGACAAGATTAAAGTGATGAGCACCGGTCAGGTTTATAACGCCGACCGTCTGGGTATCTTCACGCCGAAACAGGTTGACCGTACCGAGCTGAAATGCGGCGAGGTAGGTTGGTTGGTTTGTGCGATTAAAGACATCCTTGGCGCCCCGGTGGGTGATACCTTAACGTCTGCGCGTAACCCGGCAGAGAAAGCGCTACCAGGTTTCAAGAAGGTGAAACCGCAGGTTTATGCCGGTCTGTTCCCGGTCAGCTCTGACGATTACGAAAACTTCCGTGATGCGCTCGGCAAGCTGAGCCTGAACGACGCTTCCTTGTTCTATGAGCCGGAAAGCTCAACCGCGCTGGGCTTTGGCTTCCGCTGTGGCTTCCTCGGCCTGTTGCACATGGAGATCATTCAGGAACGTCTGGAACGTGAATACGATCTGGATCTGATCACTACCGCGCCGACCGTAGTTTACGAAGTGGAAACCACGGCGAAGGAGACAATCTACGTCGATAGCCCGTCCAAGCTGCCGCCGCTGAACAACATCTACGAACTGCGCGAGCCGATCGCCGAGTGTCACATGCTGCTGCCGCAGGCTTACCTTGGTAACGTCATCACGCTGTGTATCGAGAAACGTGGCGTACAAACCAACATGGTTTATCACGGTAACCAGGTCGCGCTGACCTATGAAATTCCGATGGCGGAAGTGGTACTCGACTTCTTCGACCGCCTGAAGTCGACTTCCCGTGGCTATGCGTCGCTGGACTATAACTTCAAACGCTTCCAGGCGTCTGACATGGTGCGTGTTGATGTCCTCATCAACAACGAACGTGTTGATGCGCTGGCGCTGATCACTCACCGCGACAACTCCCAGAGCCGTGGCCGTGAGCTGGTCGAGAAGATGAAAGATCTGATCCCGCGCCAGCAGTTTGATATCGCGATCCAGGCGGCCATCGGCACGCACATCATCGCGCGTTCAACGGTGAAGCAACTGCGTAAAAACGTTCTGGCGAAATGCTACGGTGGCGACATCAGCCGTAAGAAAAAGCTGCTGCAAAAACAGAAAGAGGGTAAAAAGCGCATGAAGCAGATCGGTAACGTCGAACTGCCGCAGGAAGCGTTCCTCGCCATTCTGCATGTCGGTAAAGACAGCAAATAATCTTAAGGAGTTGGCATGGCGAACATGTTTGCCCTGATTCTGGTGATTGCCACACTAGTGACGGGCATTTTATGGTGCGTAGATAAATTCATTTTCGCGCCAAAACGCCGGGAGCGTCAGGCAGCAGCGCAAGCTGCTGCAGGTGATTCACTGGATAAAGCAACGCTGAAAAAAGTGGCCCCTAAGCCGGGCTGGCTGGAAACTGGCGCATCCGTTTTCCCGGTATTAGCTATCGTGCTGGTGGTGCGTTCGTTTATTTATGAACCGTTCCAGATCCCGTCAGGTTCGATGATGCCGACGCTGTTGATTGGCGACTTTATCCTGGTGGAGAAATTCGCCTACGGGATTAAAGATCCGATTTACCAGAAAACGTTGATCGAAACCGGCCATCCGAAACGCGGTGATATCGTGGTGTTTAAATACCCGGAAGATCCGCGCCTGGACTACATCAAACGCGCTGTCGGTTTACCGGGAGACAAAGTGACGTACGATCCGGTGGCGAAAGAGGTGACTATTCAGCCTGGTTGCAGCTCCGGTCAGGCGTGTGAAAATGCGCTGCCGGTAACCTACTCTGATGTTCAGCCAAGTGATTTTGTGCAGACCTTTGCTCGTCGCAACGGCGGGGAAGCGACCAGCGGTTTCTTTGAAGTTCCGTTGAACGAAACGAAAGAGAACGGTATTCGCCTCACCGAACGTAAAGAAACGCTCGGTGAGGTAACGCACCGCATTCTGACCGTGCCAATCGCGCAGGATCAGGTAGGGATGTACTACCGTCAGCCTGGCCAGCAGCTAGCGACCTGGATCGTCCCACCGGGACACTACTTCATGATGGGTGATAACCGTGACAATAGCGCGGACAGCCGTTACTGGGGATTTGTGCCGGAAGCGAATCTGGTGGGTAAAGCGACTGCAATCTGGATGAGTTTCGACAAGCAAGAGGGTGAATGGCCGACCGGCGTGCGTTTAAGCCGTATTGGTGGTATTCATTAATTGCTAATAATCGTTCACGTTGTCGTCATTATGGCGACAACGTGAATTATTTCTCGGATAAATTCCCGCAGACTAACGACATCCCTTGTCGTTGTGTATAGAATATTCCCCCGAAGTTTTAGGTTGGCACCGACAGGTTGCCACGGCACACGAAACAGCGTTGGTTTGTATACAAAAGCATTCAGACGATGCCAGATGGCTAAGTGAATGGCGTATATCAGGTCTGTTTCGTGTGCTGAATTGTTGACGCATTCATTTATTGGTATCGCATGAACCCCATCGTAATTAATCGGCTTCAACGGAAGCTGGGCTACACTTTTAATCATCAGGAGCTGTTGCAGCAGGCATTAACTCACCGTAGCGCCAGCAGCAAACATAACGAGCGTTTAGAATTTTTAGGCGACTCTATTTTGAGCTTTGTCATCGCTAATGCGTTATATCACCGTTTCCCGCGTGTGGATGAAGGTGATATGAGCCGCATGCGCGCGACGCTGGTTCGCGGTAATACGCTGGCAGAATTAGCCCGTGAGTTTGACCTCGGTGAATGTTTACGTTTGGGGCCAGGCGAGCTGAAAAGCGGCGGTTTCCGTCGTGAATCGATCCTGGCGGACACCGTTGAAGCTTTGATCGGCGGCGTCTTCCTCGACAGCGATATTCAAACCGTTGAACAACTGATCCTGAATTGGTATCAAACCCGTCTGGATGAAATTAGCCCAGGCGACAAACAAAAAGATCCGAAAACGCGCCTGCAGGAATATTTGCAGGGTCGCCACCTGCCGCTGCCGTCCTACCTGGTGGTGCAGGTCCGTGGTGAAGCTCACGATCAAGAATTTACTATCCACTGCCAGGTCAGCGGCCTGAGTGAACCGGTGGTTGGCACAGGTTCGAGCCGTCGTAAGGCTGAGCAGGCTGCCGCCGAACAGGCGTTGAAAAAACTGGAGCTGGAATGAGCATCGATAAAACCTACTGCGGATTTATTGCCATCGTCGGCCGCCCGAACGTTGGCAAATCCACCTTGTTGAATAATCTGCTTGGGCAGAAGATTTCTATTACCTCTCGTAAGGCTCAGACAACTCGTCACCGTATTGTTGGCATCCATACCGAAGGCGCGTATCAGGCGATTTATGTTGATACCCCGGGCCTGCATATGGAAGAAAAACGTGCCATTAACCGCTTGATGAATAAGGCGGCGAGCAGCTCGATTGGTGATGTTGAGCTGGTGATTTTCGTTGTGGAAGGCACTCGCTGGACGCCGGACGACGAAATGGTGCTCAACAAGCTGCGTGATGGTAAAGCCCCGGTAATTCTGGCAGTGAACAAAGTCGATAACGTTCAGGAAAAAGCCGATCTGCTGCCGCACCTGCAGTTCCTGGCCAGCCAGATGAACTTTCTCGACATCGTGCCGATCTCTGCCGAGACCGGTCTGAATGTTGATACCATTGCGGGTATCGTACGTAAGCATCTGCCGGAAGCAATTCATCACTTCCCGGAAGATTACATCACCGATCGTTCTCAGCGCTTTATGGCCTCTGAAATCATCCGTGAAAAGCTGATGCGTTTTCTGGGCGCTGAACTGCCGTATTCCGTCACCGTTGAGATTGAGCGTTTTATCTCTAACGAGCGCGGCGGCTACGATATCAACGGTCTGATCCTTGTCGAACGTGAAGGGCAGAAGAAGATGGTGATTGGCAACAAAGGGGCCAAAATTAAAACCATCGGTATTGAAGCGCGTAAAGACATGCAGGAAATGTTCGAAGCGCCTGTTCACCTTGAATTGTGGGTGAAAGTGAAATCCGGCTGGGCCGATGACGAACGCGCGCTGCGCAGCCTCGGTTACGGCGACGATCTCTGAGAATAACCCCGATGGAGGGCTGGCAACGCGCTTTTGTCCTGCACAGCCGCCCGTGGAGCGAAACCAGCCTCGTGCTGGACGTCTTCACGGAAGAATCGGGCCGCGTGCGCCTTGTAGCCAAAGGCGCACGTTCCAAACGTTCCAATCTTAAAGGCGCTCTCCAGCCTTTTACGCCGTTACTGCTTCGCTTTGGTGGACGTGGTGAGGTCAAAACCTTGCGTAGCGCCGAAGCCGTCTCTTTGGCACTCCCTCTAAGCGGTATTACGTTGTATAGCGGTCTGTATATCAACGAGCTTATCTCACGCGTGCTTGAATACGAGACCCGCTTTTCTGAACTCTTTTTCGACTACCTGAACTGTATTCAGGCGCTGGCAGGCGCGACGGGTTCGCCAGAGCCTGCCTTGCGTCGCTTTGAACTGGCTTTACTCGGTCATCTGGGTTATGGCGTGGATTTTACCCACTGCGCGGGTAGCGGTGAGCCGGTAGATGACACCATGACCTATCGCTATCGGGAAGAGAAAGGATTTATCGCAAGTGTAGTGATTGATAACGCCACCTTTACCGGACGCCATCTGAAAGCGCTTGAGTCGCGTGAATTTCCGGATGCTGATACGCTTCGCGCTGCGAAACGCTTTACCCGCATGGCGTTAAAGCCGTATCTTGGTGGTAAGCCGTTAAAAAGCCGGGAACTGTTCCGGCAATTTATGCCAAAACGCGCAGTAAAAATTAAAAATGATTAACGAGGATTGTCATGGCTGAATTACTGTTAGGCGTCAACATTGACCACATTGCCACTTTACGTAATGCACGCGGCACCGCATACCCGGACCCGGTTCAGGCGGCGTTTATCGTTGAACAGGCGGGCGCAGACGGCATTACCGTACATCTGCGTGAAGACCGTCGCCATATTACCGACAGAGACGTGCGTATTCTGCGCCAGACGCTGGATACCCGTATGAATCTGGAAATGGCGGTAACCGAAGAGATGCTGGCCATTGCCGTTGAGACGAAGCCGCATTTTTGCTGCCTGGTGCCGGAAAAACGCCAGGAAGTTACCACCGAAGGTGGTCTGGACGTCGCCGGTCAACGCGACAAAATGCGCGACGCCTGTAAACGCCTGGCGGATGCTGGCATTCTGGTTTCACTGTTCATTGATGCCGACGAAGAACAGATTAAAGCCGCTGCTGAAGTTGGCGCGCCGTTTATTGAAATTCACACCGGCTGTTACGCTGATGCGAAAACTGACGCGGAACAGGCCAGCGAACTGGCGCGTATCGCCAAAGCGGCGACCTTTGCCGCAAGCCTTGGCCTGAAGGTGAATGCGGGTCACGGCCTGACGTACCACAACGTTAAAGCCATCGCGCGGATCCCTGAAATGCACGAACTGAACATCGGTCATGCCATTATCGGACGCGCAGTGATGAGCGGTCTGAAAGACGCGGTAGTAGAAATGAAACGCCTGATGCTGGAAGCGCGTGGCTAATGGCGATTTTGGGATTAGGTACGGATATCGTGGAGATTGCCCGCATTGAAGCGGTGATCTCCCGCTCCGGTGACCGTCTGGCAAGACGCGTGCTCAGCGACAACGAATGGGCAATCTGGGAGACGCATCAGCAGCCGGTGCGTTTTCTGGCGAAGCGTTTTGCGGTTAAAGAAGCGGCAGCAAAAGCCTTTGGTACGGGTATCCGCAACGGCCTGGCGTTCAACCAGTTTGAGGTTTTCAACGACGAGCTCGGTAAGCCGCGTCTGCGGTTATGGGGAGAGGCGTTAAACCTGGCGGAAAAACTCGGCGTCGCCCATATGCATGTGACGCTGGCCGATGAGCGTCACTACGCCTGCGCCACGGTGATTATTGAAAGTTAGATTTTGTCCGCGTGATGCATCTGGACGAATTTATCCCACAACTGCTCTTCACTCTCTAAATGTGCCGGATCTTTCAAAATAGTATTGGGGATCGGGCACACCTTCTGGCAGGTTGGCGTGTCGTAATGGCCTACGCATTCCGTACATTTGTCGCTGTTAATCTCGTAAATGCTGTCACCCATCGAAATCGCCTCATTCGGGCATTCAGGTTCGCACATATCGCAATTGATACACTTTTTAGTGATTAACAGGGCCATCAGGAAACTCTCAAAACATCACAAATCGGGCGGGCATTATACGCGCATTCTTTGCTCAGACCAGTTTTTTTACCAGCGCTTCGCTGTGACGAATGCGTTCCGGGGCATGCTCCAGATCCTGCTGCACCAGCGCCATAAACAGTAAATCGGTGAGCATCATTTGCGCGTGGGTGGAGGAGATCGCGGCGCTGCGCGTAGCCTGTTCCTCGGCAATCGTATACAGACAATGACTTGCACGTTGCTGCAGGGCATTGGGCGTAAATCCGGTGATGGCGAGAATTTTGGCCCCGGTACGCAGCGTTTCATCTGCCGCCAGATTAAGTTCGCGGCGCTCACCGGTGTACGAAATAGCCAGCAACAAATCGCCTGGTGAAAGCGCCTGCACCGTCGCCAGCAGGGCGTGCATATCACGTTCGACTACCGCGTTAAAACCTATCTTCAACAGCTTCCAGGCAAAGTTCTGCGCGACCAGACCCGATGCGCCAATACCGGTCAGAATAATACGTCGGGCAGAGCGCAACATCGTGACGCTCTCCAACAGTTTTTCTTCGCTGTTAATATCCAGCGTCGCATGCATCGCCGCCACGTTCTCCTGAATCAGCTTTTCGCCCACCAGACGCATCGGGTCATCACCCCGAATCTGGTTATGCACCGGAACAGAATGGGGGTTGGGATTACTGGCCAGCGCTTCGCTAATCGCCAGTTTCAGTGCCGGAAATCCTTTAAAACCCAATTTTTGCGCGAACTTCACCACGCTGGACTGGCTGACGCCCGCTTCGAAGGCCAACTGCTGTGAGCTGAGATGACGCGCGGTATCTGGTTGAGCAAGGAGATAATCCGCAAGTTTTTTATCGCTTTGCGCGAGATCCGGGTAACGCTGACGAATGCGAATTAAACAGTTCATGCTGTCTCCTGGCGAAAACGTGATGGCGATTACAAAACAAAATTTCCCTCGCCTGGATGAATATAATATTCCATTATGACAGATTATTATGAATTAAAAATTCCTAAGGACCAAAAAATGAATCTCGGTGCATTAGTTTCAGAAACCCGTAACCCTCAGACCATGGATCTTGATGCGCTCTCCACGTTGGAGTTGGTTCATCGTTTTAATCAACAGGATACGCTGGTAGCACAAGCAGTAAAAGCCACTCTTCCTGAAGTTGCGCGAGCGGTCGATGCGGCGGCGGATGCGCTTAAAGCGGGCGGACGCATTATATACATGGGCGCGGGTACCAGCGGGCGTCTTGGCGTGCTGGATGCCTCTGAATGCCCACCGACTTTCGGCGTACCGCACGGTCTGGTGGTTGGCCTGATAGCCGGAGGACCGGGCGCGTTGCTGAAGGCGGTTGAAGGCGCGGAAGATAACCCGCAGTTAGGTGAAGACGATCTGCGTACGCTCAACCTTACCCCAGAGGATCTGGTGGTTGGTCTGGCGGCGTCAGGTCGTACGCCGTATGTGATTGGTGGGCTGAAATATGCCAGGACGGTAGGCTGTACAACGGTGGCGATTTCCTGCAATCCGGACTCTCCTATTGCTCATGAAGCGGATATTGCCATCTCCCCTGTGGTAGGGCCGGAGGCCCTGACGGGGTCAACACGACTGAAATCCGGCACTGCGCAAAAACTGGTGCTCAATATGATCTCCACCGGTGCGATGGTGAAGTTTGGCAAGGTGTATCAGAACCTGATGGTGGATATGCAGGCAACCAACGTCAAACTGGTCGATCGGGCGTGTCGCATGGTGGTTGAGGCCACTGGCATTGCGCGTGAGCAGGCACAAGCGCTGTTAAAGCAGACTGACTTTGAGGTTAAACCCACCATTTTAATGGCGCTCACCGGCCTGGACGCTGCTGCCGCCCGCGAAAAGCTTGCCGCTCACCAGGGTTTTTTACGCGCGGCGTTAGAACGCTAAGAGGTGTATATGGATAAGACGGCGGTGCTGGCCAGCGACATTTTGCTGGGCGTTGGCGGAGAGAAAAATATTCTGCGCATGGAAAACTGTATGACCCGTGTCAGGGTGGAAGTCCGGGATGAGGCTCAGCTCGATGTATCCCGACTCAAGCAACTGTCCGGCGTCAGCGGCTACGTGAAGCAGGGCGCGCAGCACCAGATCATCGTCGGTCCCGGTAAAGCCGCCAGGGTGGTGGATGCTATGCGCGCCCTGATTGCCGATGGCGGCGAGCGCACCGATGCGCATGATATCGAGCGCACGAAGTCAGCGGCTAAAGCGAAATACAAAGCGCCGATGAGCGATGCGCTGCGTAAGCTGGCGAACGTCTTTATCCCTCTTATTCCGGCGTTTATCGCCTCCGGTTTAATTACCGGCATTATTAACATCCTTAAGCGACCGGATATCGTCGGGGATTTTGCGACCCACTATCCGAATTTACTTGGACTGATGGGCATATTTGGCAGCGCCGTGTTTGCCATTATGAATATTCTGGTCGGGGTGAATACCGCTAAAGTCTTTGGCGGTTCTCTGGCGATGGGCGGAGTGATGGCGGGGATCCTCTCCAGTCCGCAACTGGCGCAAATTACCCTGTTTGGCGAAACGCTGCAGCCGGGGCGCGGCGGGGTAATCGCCGTGCTGTTGGTGGTAGCGTTGATGTGCTGGATCGAACGCAAATTCCGCGAACTGCTGCCGGAATCACTGGAACTGATCCTTAACCCACTGCTGACCACCATTATTACCGGGGCTATTGCGATAGTGGCGCTGCAACCGTTGGGCGGTTGGATTTCCGAATCTATCGCTCACGGCGCATCCTGGGCTATCGATCGCGGCGGTTTTCTGGTCGGCGCTATACTGGCGGGAACCTTCCTGCCGCTGGTGCTCACCGGACTTCATCAGGGGTTAGTGCCTATCCACGTCGAACTGGTGCAGGCGCATGGTTATAACGCGCTCTTCCCAATCCTTGCAATGGCGGGTGTTGGGCAAATCGGTGCTGCGATTGCGGTGCTGATGAAAACCCGCAACGCACGACTAAAAAAGGTGATCAAAGGGGCGTTGCCGGTTGGATTGTTGGGGATTGGCGAACCGCTGATTTTTGGCGTTACGCTGCCGTTGGGTAAGCCGTTTATCGGTGCCTGTCTTGGCGGAGCGGTAGGCGGGGCGCTGATAAGCTACTGGAAAGTGGCGACGGTTATCACCTTTGGTATCTCAGGATTACCGCTGGCATTAACGATTGTTGCCGGAAAAGTGATGTTCTATCTGTTAGGCTATCTGGTAGCAGTTATTGCCGGGTTTCTGTTTACCTGGCTATTGGGGTTCAACGATCCAGAGGAATAAAGTTTGACCAATCACCAGCGCCGCGTTGTCTTTTTTGATTTGGATGGCACGTTACATCAGCAGGATATGTTCGGGAGTTTTATACGTTATCTGCTGCGTCGTCAGCCGCTGAACGTGCTGCTTGTGCTGCCTCTGTTACCGGTGATTGCGCTGGCGTTGTTGATAAAAGGACGCGCGGCACGCTGGCCGATGAGTCTGTTGCTGTGGGGATGCACTTTTGGTCGCAGCGAGGCGCATCTGAAAGCGCACCAGGCCGATTTTGTGCGTTGGTTTCGCAATAACGTGACGGCGTTTCCGCTCGTACAGCAGCGGCTTACCACCTATCTGTTAAGCTCTGACGCCGACATCTGGCTTATCACCGGCTCCCCACAGTCGCTGGTGGAGCAGGTTTACTTTGATACCCCGTGGCTACCGCGCGTCAATCTGATCGCCAGTAAAATGGCGCGAGGATACGGTGGCTGGGTGTTGCCTCTGCGTTGTCTGGGGCATGAGAAAGTGACACAGCTGGAACGCCAGATTGGCGCGCCGCTGCAACTTTATAGTGGTTATAGCGACAGTAAGCAGGACAACCCGCTGCTCTCTTTTTGCCAGCATCGCTGGCGCGTCACGCCGCGTGGGGAACTGCAACAACTCGAATAGAGTAAACGAGAGCGTCTGTGTATAATGCGCCCGCTTTGATTACTGGAGTTACCCCCTTTGTCTGAAGTTGAATTTAGCCACGAATACTGGATGCGTCATGCTTTAACGCTGGCTAAGCGCGCCTGGGATGAGCGTGAAGTCCCGGTGGGCGCAGTATTAGTGCATAATAACCGCGTCATTGGCGAAGGCTGGAACCGGCCGATTGGTCACCATGATCCCACGGCCCACGCTGAAATTATGGCGCTGCGTCAGGGCGGCCTGGTGCTGCAAAATTACCGTCTGTTGGATGCCACGTTGTACGTCACGCTGGAGCCGTGCGTGATGTGCGCCGGCGCGATGGTGCACAGCCGTATCGGCCGGGTGGTTTTTGGCGCGCGCGATGCGAAAACGGGGGCGGCGGGTTCATTAATTGACGTGCTACATCACCCTGGAATGAATCATCGGGTTGAAGTGACAGAGGGAGTCCTGCGGGATGAATGTGCCACGCTGCTCAGCGATTTCTTTCGTATGCGTCGTCAGGAAATCAAAGCCCTGAAAAAATCCGCCAATGCGTAAATGCTGGTCTGATTGTCTGATGTTTATCAGGCCGATAAGACTACTTTTCCTCTTTCTTTTGCGCTGAAAACAGCAGGGAAGGGGAGTGCGTCAGGTAGTTTGACGACGTCTGAGACAGAAACGCGGAAAGCGGGAATTTCTCTTTACCTAATAACTCCGCGGGCGACACCGCCGGGTAATCCTGCGCCAGTTGCTGCGTTTCCTGCGCCTGCTTTTCTTTTTCTTGCAGATATCCCACCAGGCTTATCTGGTATTTACGGATATTTTCCACATAGGCGTAGGCTTCATGACCACGCGCATAGCCATAGGTCAGCTTGTTGTAATACGGCTTTTGGCTGAGCAGCGGTAGCCGCTGTTTTACATCGGACCAGCTATTCGGATTGCCTTTGGTTTTGACCGTCAGCGCCCGCGCGTCCAGCATATGCGCATAACCCATATTGTAGGCGGCAAGCGCAAACCAGATCCGTTCTCCTTCCGGGACGGTATCCGGCACTTTACTCATCATATCCTGCAAATAACGCGCGCCGCCGCTGATGCTCTGTTCGGCATCGGTACGGTCAGTCAGCCCGAGACTCTGGGCGGTATTTTTGGTCAACATCATCAGTCCGCGTACGCCGGTCGGAGAAGTGGCCTGCGCGTCCCAGTGCGACTCCTGATAAGAGATCGCGGCAAGCAGTCGCCAGTCTATTTCCTGCGCATACTTCTCAAACAGCGGCTTGAGGTCTGGCAACACGCTGTCTACGGCGCGCAAAAAGGTGCGGGTGTCGACATAGTCAAAATCATCGCCATGTCCAAGATATTTCTCTTCCAGTCTTGCCAGGGAACCCTCTTCGTTCATGGAATTAAAGAAATCCAACAGGGCAGCGGCCAGCGTATTGTCATCGTCCAGACGACTAAACCAGGTCACCGGCTGTTCGTCGGAGACGTCCAGCGCGACGGCCAGCTCAGGGTGTACGCGTTGGTACAGGCTGATGGCGACGGAATCGGCAATGGTGTAATCCAGCTTACCGGCGATGACATCATCAAGTAGTTCAGTGGTGCCCTTTTTGTCATCCACTTTCCAGCTCAGGTCGGGAAATTTTTTCTCTTTTAGCTGCTGGAGATCGTTAACCACCACATGTCCCGGGGCGATAGTCAACTGATTTTCATTCACGCTAGCCAGGGTTCGAGGGCGATATTGCCCAACCCGATACACCAGCTGTTGTGACACCGAGTAATAGGTCGGGCCGGGCTGGTAATTTTTCACCCGCTCGCTGTTATACACCAGACCTGCGGCTAACAGATCGGCATCCCCGTTATCCAGGTCGTCAAACAGCTGGCTGATGTTCTGGCGCACGGTGATTTTTAATTTCACGCCTAAATAGTTGGCGAACGCCTGGGCCAGTTCATAATCCAGACCGAATTTTTTGCCGTTGAGGGTCGCATAAGTTAATGGCGAGTCAATGGTACTGACGCGCAGTTCTCCCCGCGACTGAATGGCGGCGATACGATTTTCGGCTTTACCGAACCAGGGAATAGATGGCCAGAGGGCCGCTGCCAACAACAGCGTTAATATGCCGATGAACAGATAATTAATCTTTAATTTTTTCAATTAGTTAATTCTCTGAACCGTACGTTGTCTCTGCCTGCTGTAGTGTTGTTTAAGAAGTGAAGTCGTCATTAATGAGCGGCATTTTGCTTAAACTTGCGTCAGTTGGCAACTTATTCAGAAAACAGACCGCATTTGATGATAAGACGAGGCCGCGATTTTATTTCGACGCAAACGGTTTCGTCGGCGCGGTAGATTCTTTATAATACCGCCCGTTTCCCCCACTTGGGCACACCGAAAGCTTAGAAGACGAGAGACTTATGATGGAAATTCTGCGTGGTTCACCTGCACTGTCTGCATTCCGTATTAACAAACTGCTGGCACGTTTTCAGGCTGCCAACCTCCAGGTCCACAATATTTACGCCGAGTACGTCCATTTTGCCGATCTGAACGCACCGTTGAATAAAGATGAGCACGCGCAGCTTGCACGCCTGCTGAAATATGGTCCTGCTCTTCACAGCCACGCTCCTGAGGGCAAATTACTGCTGGTCACCCCTCGTCCGGGCACCATCTCCCCGTGGTCTTCTAAAGCGACTGATATTGCCCACAATTGCGGCCTACAACAGATTAGCCGTCTGGAACGTGGCGTTGCTTACTATGTCGAAGCTTCTACGCTGACTGCGGAGCAGTGGCAGGAGGTTGCCGACGTACTGCACGACCGCATGATGGAAACGGTTTTCTCTGCGCTAAACGATGCCGAAAAACTCTTTGCGCATCACCAGCCTGCGCCGGTCTCCAGCGTCGATCTGCTGGGTGAGGGCCGTCAGGCGCTGATTGACGCCAACGTGCGTCTCGGCCTGGCATTGGCGGAGGATGAAATCGACTATCTGCAGGACGCGTTCAGCAAACTGGGGCGCAACCCGAACGACATCGAACTGTACATGTTCGCGCAGGCCAACTCTGAGCACTGTCGCCACAAGATTTTTAACGCCGACTGGGTTATCGACGGTAAACAGCAGCCGAAGTCGCTGTTTAAGATGATCAAAAATACCTTTGAAACCACGCCGGACCACGTGCTGTCCGCCTATAAAGACAACGCCGCGGTGATGGAAGGTTCTGACGTGGGGCGCTACTTTGCCGACCACAAAACCGGTCGCTACGATTTCCATCAGGAGCCAGCCCATATCCTGATGAAGGTAGAAACTCACAACCACCCGACCGCCATCTCTCCGTGGCCGGGCGCGGCAACCGGATCCGGCGGTGAAATTCGTGATGAAGGCGCAACCGGGCGCGGCGCGAAGCCGAAAGCCGGGCTGGTGGGCTTCTCCGTTTCCAACCTGCGTATTCCGGGCTTTGAACAGCCATGGGAAGAAGACTTTGGTAAGCCGGACCGTATCGTTACCGCACTGGATATCATGACCGAAGGGCCATTAGGCGGCGCGGCCTTTAATAATGAATTTGGTCGCCCGGCGCTGACCGGCTACTTCCGAACTTACGAAGAGAAGGTTAACAGCCACAACGGTGAAGAGCTGCGCGGCTACCACAAGCCGATCATGCTGGCGGGCGGGATCGGCAACATCCGCGCCGATCACGTGCAGAAAGGCGAGATCGTCGTCGGCGCGAAGCTGATTGTCCTCGGCGGTCCGGCGATGAACATCGGCCTCGGCGGTGGCGCTGCATCCTCTATGGCTTCCGGTCAGTCTGATGCCGATCTCGACTTCGCCTCCGTACAACGCGATAACCCGGAAATGGAACGCCGCTGTCAGGAAGTTATCGACCGCTGCTGGCAGATGGGCGATGCCAACCCGATTCTGTTTATTCACGACGTCGGCGCGGGCGGTCTGTCCAACGCCATGCCGGAGCTGGTAAGCGATGGCGGTCGCGGCGGTAAATTCCAGTTGCGCGATATCCTCAGCGACGAGCCGGGTATGAGCCCGCTGGAAATCTGGTGTAACGAATCTCAGGAACGTTACGTGCTGGCGGTGGCCGCTGACCAGTTGCCGTTGTTTGACGAGCTGTGTAAGCGTGAGCGCGCGCCGTACGCGGTGATTGGCGAAGCCACCGAAGAGCAGCATCTGACCCTGAGCGATAGCCACTTCGACAACCAGCCGATCGATATGCCGCTGGACGTGTTGCTGGGCAAAACGCCGAAGATGACCCGCGACGTGCAGACGCTGAAAGCGAAGGGTGATGCCCTGAATCGTGGCGAAATCTCGATTGCCGATGCGGTGAACCGCGTACTGCATCTGCCGACCGTCGCGGAAAAAACCTTCCTCGTAACCATCGGCGACCGTACCGTTACCGGTATGGTGGCGCGTGACCAGATGGTCGGGCCGTGGCAGATCCCGGTGGCTAACTGTGCGGTGACCACCGCCAGTCTTGATAGCTACTATGGTGAAGCGATGTCTATCGGCGAACGTGCGCCAGTCGCTCTGCTGGACTTCGCAGCTTCTGCCCGTCTGGCGGTAGGTGAAGCGCTGACTAACATTGCGGCAACACAGATTGGCGACATCAAACGCATTAAACTCTCCGCAAACTGGATGGCGGCTGCGGGTCACCCGGGTGAAGATGCCGGGTTATACGAAGCGGTAAAAGCCGTCGGGGAAGAATTATGTCCGGCGCTTGGCCTGACCATTCCGGTGGGTAAAGACTCCATGTCGATGAAGACCCGCTGGCAGGAAGGCAACGAACAGCGCGAAATGACCTCGCCGTTGTCACTGGTGATCACCGCTTTTGCCCGAGTGGAAGACGTGCGCCACACCATTACTCCGCAGCTCTCTACTGAAGATAATGCCCTGCTGTTAATTGACCTTGGTCTGAGCCACAACGCACTCGGCGCGACCGCGCTGGCGCAGGTTTACCGCCAACTGGGCGACAAACCGGCCGACGTACGTGATGTGGCGCAGTTGAAAGGCTTCTACGAGGCCATGCAGGCGCTGGTCGCACAGCGCAAGCTGCTGGCTTACCACGATCGCTCCGACGGCGGCTTGCTGGTGACGCTGGCGGAAATGGCTTTCACCGGGCACTGTGGTATTGAGGCTGATATCAGCACGCTGGGCGACGATCGTCTGGCAGCGCTGTTTAACGAAGAACTGGGCGCGGTGATCCAGGTTTGCGCCGCTGACCGTGACGCGGTGGAAGCCATTCTGGCGGCCAACGGCCTGGCAGACTGCGTACACTACCTCGGCAAAGCCGTGGAAGGCGACCGCTTCACTCTCTCCGCTAACGGACAGCCGGTGTTCAGCGAAAGCCGTACTACCCTGCGTATGTGGTGGGCAGAAACCACCTGGCAGATGCAGCGTCTGCGCGACAACCCGGAGTGCGCCGATCAGGAACACGACGCTAAAACCAACGACGCCGATCCTGGCCTCAACGTTAAACTGACGTTCGATATCAACGAAGATGTTGCTGCCCCGTACATCGCCACCGGCGCACGTCCTAAAGTCGCTGTACTGCGTGAGCAGGGCGTTAACTCCCACGTCGAGATGGCGGCCGCTTTCCATCGTGCGGGCTTCGATGCTATCGACGTGCACATGAGCGATCTGCTGGGCGGACGTATCGGTCTGGGGAATTTCCAGGCGCTGGTAGCCTGTGGCGGCTTCTCTTACGGTGATGTGCTCGGCGCCGGGGAGGGCTGGGCGAAGTCGATTCTGTTCAACAACCGCGTCCGTGATGAGTTTGAAACCTTCTTCCATCGCCCGCAAACGCTGGCGCTGGGCGTGTGTAACGGTTGTCAGATGATGTCTAACCTGCGCGAACTGATCCCGGGAAGCGACCTGTGGCCGCGCTTTGTGCGTAACCACTCCGATCGTTTTGAAGCCCGCTTCAGCCTGGTCGAAGTGACGCAAAGCCCGTCTTTACTGCTTAGCGATATGGTTGGTTCGATGATGCCGATTGCCGTTTCTCACGGTGAAGGCCGTGTGGAAGTGCGTGACGACGCGCATCTGGCTCAGCTTGAGAGCAAAGGCCTGGTGGCGCTGCGCTACGTTGATAACTTCGGTAAGGTGACCGGAACCTACCCGGCTAACCCGAACGGTTCGCCGAACGGTATTACTGCCGTTACCACTGAAAATGGTCGCGTCACCATTATGATGCCGCATCCGGAACGTGTGTTCCGCACCGTGGCTAACTCCTGGCACCCGGAAAACTGGGGCGAAGACAGCCCGTGGATGCGTATTTTCCGCAACGCGCGCAAACAGCTCGGTTAATTAGCCCGATAGCCATTAAGCCCCTCCTGCGAGGGGCTTTTTTTTTGCCTGTCTCTTTGTAGGCCGGATAAGGTGTTTACGCCGCCATCCGGCAATAAACTCAGTGCTTATGCCGCAAAATTAAAGTGTCGGGAAATCCCGACATGGGCGGGGTGACGATGTCGTCAAAAAGAGACATTTAACTATATGATTTATAATTGTTTTGTTTTTAAGTGCTACAGGTGTTGCTGATTGGCGACAGAAAGTGCAAAAAACCGGCAGAACCATTTTTTGCATGAACAACGATATTCTTCATATCTATCATTGTGTTAACAAAGTGTTTTGAATATTGGCACAGATGCTGCATAATATTAACCAGTGGCTCATTCACCTTCTTATGTCAGCCCCTTCGGGAAGCGCTACATAAACTTCGAATGACGCACAACAAGGTGCCTGCCGTCCAACATCTGATATTAGCATGGCTCATATCAACCTCCGGGCGAAACGTCGAGTTAGGCACCGCCTTATTCCACAACAAAGCCGGGTTAATCCCGGCTTTGTTGTATCTGGCGTTCCCCTCAGTTAGCATCAAGCTATTCCTGTCCATTGAGAGTAACGCCTTGAAGCGCTGGTCAGTTTTCCCCCGATCTTTACGTCAATTGGTTATGTTGGCATTCTTGCTGATTCTGCTGCCGTTGTTAGTTCTGGCCTGGCAGGCGTGGCAAAGCCTGAATGCCTTGAGCGCGCAGGCGGCGCTGACCAACCGAACCACGCTGATTGACGCCAGACGCAGTGAGGCGATGACCAACGCCGCGCTGGAGATGGAGCGTAGCTACCGGCAGTATTGTGTGCTTGATGACTCAACGTTGGCAAAGGTCTACCAGAGTCAGCGTAAGCGCTATAGCGACATGCTGGATGCGCATGCGGGCGTGTTGCCGGATACCAAGCTTTATCAGGCGTTACGTCAGGATCTCAACGACCTCGCGCAATTACAGTGCAATAACAGCGGTCCAGATAGCGTAGCGGCAGCCCGGCTGGAAGCGTTTGCGAATGCCAATACCGAGATGGTACAGGCGACGCGCACCGTGGTCTTTTCTCGTGGCCAGCAGCTACAGCAGGAAATTGCCGAACGTGGGCAGTTCTTCGGCTGGCAGGCGCTGGTGCTGTTTCTCGTCAGCCTGGCGATGGTACTGCTGTTCACTCGTATGATTATCGGCCCGGTGAAGGGCATAGAAAGGATGATCAATCGGCTGGGGGAAGGGCGCTCGCTGGGCGACAGCGTATTATTTACCGGGCCGCGTGAGCTGAGGTCTGTCGGTCAGCGCATTATCTGGTTGAGCGAACGTCTTTCCTGGCTTGAGTCGCAACGGCATCAGTTTTTACGTCATCTTTCCCATGAGCTGAAAACGCCGCTGGCGAGCATGCGTGAAGGGACGGAGTTGCTGGCCGATCAGGTTGTTGGACCGCTTACGCCGGAGCAAAAAGAGGTGGTCGGTATTCTGGATGACAGCAGCCGTAACCTGCAAAAGCTGATTGAGCAGCTTCTTGATTACAACCGCAAACTGGCGGATGACGTGGTTGAGCTTGAGAGTGTGGACATCGCGCCGCTGGTTGAAAGCGTTGTTTCTGCACATAGCCTGCCTGCTCGCGGCAAAATGATACATACTGAGGTAGCGCTTGAGGCGAACACCTGCCTGGCGGAACCGATGCTGTTGATGAGCGTGCTGGACAATCTTTATTCCAATGCGGTGCACTATGGCGCTGAATCCGGTAACATTTGGATTCGCAGCAGTTTGCATGGCTCAACGGTATACATCGATATAACGAATACAGGCACACCGATTCCAGAAGCAGAACAGACCATGATCTTCGAGCCTTTTTTCCAGGGTAGCCATCAGCGAAAAGGGGCGGTAAAAGGAAGCGGGTTGGGGCTGAGCATTGCCAGAGATTGCATCCGCCGTATGCGAGGCAAACTGTATCTGGTTGATGACCATGCGCAAAGCGTTTGTTTTCGCATAGAATTGCCCCTATCTGCTGCAAAAAATCACTAAAATAAACCTAAGTCTGGTGAGTATGCCACACGTTGTTTTCCGAATGCTTAAACGACATTTTTTCCGTCGAGTCTTGCTTATGAGCCTGCCGTGTCTGGCGCTGGCCGGGTGTGTGCCGAACGCGGTGAATCATGTTACTGGCGATCCCTCTCAGGAGAAAATCCCGCCTTACCAACTGGCGGACTATCTTGCAACCGAGTGTACGGATATCTGGTCCCTGACGAGCCAGCCTACAGAGACAAACCCACTGTACTGGCTGCGGGCTATGGATTGCGCCAATCGCCTGATGCCGGTACAGGCGCGCAGTGAAGCCAGTATGATGATGCCAGATACCTGGCAGGGGGCTTTCAGACGCGGGATTCTGCTTGATAACGCTAACATTACGCCACCTGAAAGGCGGGAGGCTGTTACGCGCCTCGAGGTATTAAGTCCGCAAATTCCGCCGCAAGTCAGACCGCTGTATCAGGTCTGGCTCAGCAGCCAAACGCTACAACTGCAGCTTGCCGAAGAGCGTATGCGCTACAGTAAACTCCAGCAAACATCGGACAGCGATCTGGACACGCTGCGTCAACAGCAGCAGCATTTGCAGTCCCAGCTCGATCTCACAACCCGTAAGCTGGAGAATCTGACCGATATAGAACGTCAGCTTTCCACGCGCAAACCTGCCGGCAGCTACAATCCTGACGCGCCGCACGGGAATGATAAACTCACCACGCCTGATAACGAGGATGGCACTGCGCCATCTGCCGATGAGGTCACACCATGATAAGCCGTAAGCCCGCACATCTGCTGCTGGTGGATGACGATCCGGGCCTGTTGAAATTGCTCGGTATGCGACTGACCAGCGAAGGTTACAGCGTCGTAACCGCCGAAAGTGGGCAGGAAGGGTTACGGGTGCTGAACCGCGAAAAAGTGGATCTGGTTATCAGCGATCTGCGTATGGATGAAATGGACGGCATGCAGCTGTTTACTGAAATCCAGAAAGTACAACCTGGAATGCCGGTTATCATCCTCACTGCTCACGGTTCCATCCCTGACGCCGTTGCCGCGACGCAGCAAGGAGTATTCAGTTTTCTCACCAAGCCGGTTGATAAAGACGCGTTATACCACGCGATTGATGGCGCATTGGAACAGTCTGCGCCAGCCACTGATGACAGCTGGCGTGAGTCTATCGTCACCCGCAGCCCGCTGATGCTGCGTCTGTTAGAACAGGCGCGGATGGTAGCGCAATCGGATGTGAGCGTATTGATTAACGGTCAAAGCGGAACCGGGAAAGAGGTGTTTGCCCAGGCGATTCATAACGCCAGCCCGCGCAGCCACAAGCCATTCATTGCTATTAACTGCGGCGCGTTACCGGAACAGCTGCTGGAATCCGAACTGTTTGGTCATGCGCGCGGCGCCTTTACCGGTGCGGTAAGCAATCGCGAGGGCCTGTTTCAGGCGGCGGAAGGCGGGACGCTGTTCCTTGATGAGATTGGCGATATGCCCGCGCCGTTACAGGTCAAATTGCTGCGCGTATTACAGGAACGCAAGGTCAGGCCGCTGGGCAGTAACCGCGATATAGACATTGATGTGCGCATTATATCGGCTACCCACCGCGACCTGCCTAAAGCGATGGCGCGGGGTGAGTTCCGTGAAGATTTGTACTATCGCCTCAACGTGGTTAGTCTGAAGATCCCGGCGCTTGCCGAGCGTACGGAAGATATTCCGCTGCTGGCAAACCACCTGCTGCGACAGTCTGCTGAACGGCACAAACCCTTCGTGCGCGCCTTCTCGACCGATGCCATGAAGCGTTTGATGACCGCCAGTTGGCCGGGCAACGTACGCCAGTTGGTCAACGTGATTGAGCAGTGCGTGGCCTTGACCTCTTCGCCGGTTATCAGCGATGCGCTGGTGGAGCAGGCCCTGGAAGGGGAGAACACCGCGCTGCCGACTTTTGTTGAAGCGCGCAATCAGTTTGAACTTAACTACCTGCGCAAACTATTGCAAATCACAAAAGGCAATGTGACCCACGCGGCGCGAATGGCGGGGCGCAATCGCACCGAGTTCTACAAGTTGCTTTCTCGCCATGAGCTGGATGCAAACGATTTCAAAGAATAAATCTGCGGATTATGTTAGCTTTATTCGATCAAAAGACAGGCGACCTTTTCAAGGAATAGCATGAAAAAGATTGATGCGATTATTAAACCTTTCAAGCTGGACGACGTCCGTGAAGCGCTGGCTGAAGTCGGCATTACCGGTATGACTGTGACAGAAGTGAAAGGGTTTGGCCGTCAGAAAGGCCATACCGAGTTATACCGTGGTGCGGAATACATGGTGGATTTTCTGCCGAAGGTAAAAATTGAAATTGTGGTTCCCGACGACATCGTCGATACCTGCGTTGACACCATTATTCGTACCGCGCAGACCGGTAAAATCGGGGACGGTAAGATTTTTGTTTTCGACGTGGCGCGCGTTATTCGTATTCGTACCGGTGAAGAAGACGACGCGGCAATCTAAGCCGCGCCGTTAATTTGTAGGCCTGATAAGCGTAGCGCATCAGGCAGAGTGATTGCCGGATGTCGGCGTAAACGCCTTATCCGGCCTACTCGCGTAATACATTACAATACTTTATGCGGGCCGAAGCATTCGTAATGAATGTTCTCGTTTTTCACGCCCAGACCGACCAGTTGCTTCGCGGCGAACTGCATAAAGCCGACCGGGCCGCACAGATAAAACTGCATCGCCGGATCGCTGATTGCCCCTTCCAGTTTGTTCAGATCCATCAGACCAATGCTATCAAACGCACCTTTCGCGCGATCGGCTTCGTTTGGCTCACGATACCAGGTATGTGCGCTAAAGCGTGGCAGCGTTTTGCCGAGTTCTTTTACTTCATCGGCGAAAGCATGTACATCGCCATTTTCCGCCGCGTGGAACCAGTTAACCTGCGCCGTATGATGAGCTTTCGCCAGCGTATCCAGCATCGCCAGCATTGGCGTTTGGCCCACGCCTGCGGAAATCAGCGACACCGGCGTATCGGTCGCGACGTCCATAAAGAAATCCCCCGCTGGCGCGGCCAGGTGAACCACATCGCCGACATTGGCGTGGTTATGTAGCCAGGTTGAAACCTGACCACCGTCCTCGCGCTTCACGGCAATACGGTAGCCTTTGCCATCTGGCTTACGGGTCAGCGAATACTGACGGATTTCCTGATGCGGGAAACCTTCCGGCTTCAGCCAGACGCCCAGGTATTGACCCGGATGGTATTCCGCCACTGCGCCGCCATCGACGGGTTCAAACTCAAAGCTGGTAATCGCGCGGCTTTGCGGCGTTTTCGCCACGATACGGAAAGGACGCGTACCTTCCCAACCGCCGGTTTTGCTGGCGTTTTCGCTGTAGATTTGCGCTTCACGGTTAATAAACACGCCCGCCAGCACGCCGTATGCTTTGCCCCACGCATCCAGCACTTCCTGGCCCGGGCTGAACATTTCGTCCAGCGTGGCCAGCAGGTGACTTCCTACGATGTTGTACTGCTCTGGTTTAATCTGGAAGCTGGTATGTTTCTGGGCGATTTTCTCAACGGCTGGCAACAGCGCTGGCAGGTTGTCGATGTTGCTGGCATACGCGGCAATGGCGTTAAACAGCGCTTCACGTTGGTCGCCATTGCGCTGGTTACTCATGTTGAAAATTTCTTTCAGCTCTGGGTTATGCGTAAACATGCGATCGTAGAAATGGGCGGTCAGCTTCGGACCTGTTTCAACCAGCAGGGGAATGGTGGCTTTCACTGTAGCGATGGTTTGTGCGTCAAGCATACGGTCTTCCTTTATCTGAAACTTTAATGATGTATGTCAAATACATCTTATAAAAAATACCCCTGCATTGTAAATGGTTCTTTGTAACTTTGCGTTGTAAAGGTTACATCGTGAAAAATCTGCATCACAAACCTGAAAAGAAATCCGTTGAAATTCAGCAGACCTTTGTTCTCCAAAGCCTTGTGTGCCGTGAAGGTAATCGTTTGCGTAAAATCCTTTGTCAAGACCTGTTATCGAAGAATGATTCGGTTATACTGTTGGCCGAAGTCCTGGAAGACTGCCTTTTCAGGCCAAAATTTACTTGTTAGCTGAGTCAGGAGATGCGGATGTTAAAGCGTGAAATGAACATTGCCGATTATGATGCCGAACTGTGGCAGGCTATGGAGCAGGAAAAAGTACGTCAGGAAGAGCACATCGAACTGATCGCCTCCGAAAACTATACCAGCCCGCGTGTAATGCAGGCGCAGGGTTCTCAGCTGACCAACAAATACGCTGAAGGTTATCCGGGCAAGCGCTACTACGGCGGTTGCGAGTACGTTGATATCGTTGAGCAACTGGCTATTGATCGCGCTAAAGAGCTGTTTGGCGCTGACTACGCTAACGTACAGCCGCACTCTGGCTCTCAGGCTAACTTCGCTGTCTACACCGCGCTGCTGCAGCCGGGCGATACCGTGCTGGGTATGAACCTGGCGCAGGGCGGCCACCTGACTCACGGCTCCCCGGTTAACTTCTCCGGCAAACTGTACAACATCATTCCTTACGGCATTGATGAGTCCGGTAAAATTGACTACGAAGACATGGCTAAGCAGGCCAAAGAGCACAAACCGAAAATGATTATCGGTGGCTTCTCTGCCTACTCCGGCGTGGTTGACTGGGCAAAAATGCGTGAAATCGCTGACAGCATCGGCGCATACCTGTTCGTCGACATGGCGCACGTTGCCGGTCTGATTGCCGCTGGCGTTTACCCGAACCCGGTTCCGCACGCTCACGTTGTGACCACCACCACCCACAAAACCCTGGCGGGTCCGCGCGGCGGCCTGATCCTGGCGAAAGGCGGTGATGAAGAGCTGTACAAAAAACTGAACTCCGCCGTGTTCCCAAGCGCGCAGGGCGGCCCGCTGATGCACGTGATTGCGGCGAAAGCCGTGGCGCTGAAAGAAGCGATGGAGCCAGAGTTCAAAGTTTACCAGCAGCAGGTTGCGAAAAACGCCAAAGCGATGGTGGAAGTGTTCCTGAACCGCGGCTACAAAGTGGTTTCCGGTGGGACTGAAAACCACCTGTTCCTGCTGGATCTGGTTGATAAAAACCTGACCGGTAAAGAAGCCGACGCTGCACTGGGTCGTGCTAACATCACCGTCAACAAAAACAGCGTACCGAACGATCCGAAGAGCCCGTTTGTGACTTCCGGTATCCGTATCGGTTCTCCGGCTGTCACTCGCCGTGGCTTTAAAGAAGCGGAAGTGAAAGAGCTGGCTGGCTGGATGTGTGATGTTCTGGACAATATCAATGATGAAGCGGTAATTGAGCGCATCAAAGGTAAAGTGCTGGATATCTGCGCGCGCTTCCCGGTTTACGCGTAAGTCATATTGATTGCTGGACCTTATCCGGCCTACAGGTAACTCACCTGTAGGCCGGATAAACGAAGAGACATCCGCCAGTTATAGTGACTTAAGCAAGATTGTTTCATCGACTAAAGCCGCCACTGGCGGCTTTTTCTTAGCCTGAATCCATTTCCGCAATAAGCGCATTTCCCGGCCCTGGTTCAACGTCACTGCGCCGACAACGACGTCATTCTGCAAACTAAACCATATTGCTTTCTGCGCATCAGGATCGCCACGTACGAGCCAACTTTCTCCTTGCATTTCGCCAACAAATTGCAGGTTATCGCTGTATTGATCGGTCCAGAACCAGCCCGGCGTGGCTTCCGGCAGGGGTAAACCGAGCATCGCGGCGGCGGCGACCTGCGCCTGGCAGTTGGCATTTTCCCAGCTTTCTATGCGCCTTAAGGAGCCGTCCGGCTGGCGAGTGAGCGCCACATCACCGGCGGCGAAAATGACCGGGTCGGAGGTGGCGCAGGCGCTATCGACAATAATACCATTGGCCGTTTCCAGCCCCGCGTCGCGGGCCAGCGTATCGTTCGCCACGATGCCGATGCCGTAAACGACCGCATCGGCCTTCAGTATTTCGCCGTTTTGCAGCGTGAGCGTGAGAAATTCTCCCGCTTCAGCGTGCTCAATGGCGCTATTGAGCAGCATTCTCACCCCGGCCTGCTGATGGCGGGCTAAAAGATAGTCGCGCACCGGCGCAGGCGCATTGCGGCCCATCACCGTTGATGCCAGTTCGACCACCGTCACCCGGCAGCCGCGCTGGGTGGCGCTGGCCGCCAGCTCCAGGCCAATGGTGCCCGCGCCGACAATCACGATCGATTTTCCTGGCTGTAGCGCAGCCCGGAGACGCTCGGCATCTCCCGCATGACGTAGGGTAAAACAGCGCTCGCCCAGCGCATCCAGCAGCGGTAGCGGTCTGGCGGCGGCCCCGGTAGCCAGCAGCAGCTGAGTCCAGCGGTAGGTTTGCCCATCGGCGAGCGTTAACGTACGCGAGGCGCGATCAATCTCGCGTAGCGTAACGCCCAGATGCAACTGCACGTTGTGTTCCTGCCACCAGCTGGCGGGCAGAACCGGCTGAAGCTGCGGGTTATCGTCCAGCAGCATCGCTTTTGACAGCGGCGGGCGCTCGTAGGGTAGGTGAGCCTCGTCAGAAAAGAGGTGTAACGGTCCGCTAAACCCCTGCTGACGTAGCGCAGCGGCGGCCATCGCTCCCGCCTGGCCGCCGCCGATGATGGCAATAATCTGTTCGTTCATGATGACTCCTTACAGATCCAGACCAGCTGCGACGTGCCGGATCCCACGGATCCCCAGACCGGCGTCGGCATTGATCATCACGCCGCTTAGCGTACGGTTGTTGCGGCGTGAAGCCAGCATCACGTACGGGCCGGTGAAGTCAGCCGGTTCCGGGAAGAACTGCAGCGGCAGAATGGCGGCAATTTTCTCCGGCGTCAGCGACTGCATAATCGAGGTATCGTTCTGACCGAGCGCCTGCGGGCCGCGCAGATCGGTCGCCATGCCGCATGGGCCGACACCGTTCACCCGCACTTTGGGGGCGAGTTCGTAGGCCAGTTGGCGAATCAACCCGGTGGCCGCGTGCTTGCTGGCGGTATACAGGGGCCCGCCGCCGCCGGGATACCATGCGGCGTTAGACAGGGTAAAGATGATGCTGCCTTCGCTGGCGATTAATGCCTGGGCGCAGGCTTTGGCGCCCAGCAGATAGCCCAGCACGTTAACGTTAAACAGCTCGTGGAAGCCGCTTTCCAGCGCCTCGGCGGGCGTATTGACCAGCGAAGCGTTGTGATCCCAGATACCCGCGTTGCCGATAAAACAGTCCAGCTTGCCGAAGGTGGTGAGGATCCGATCCACCGCGCGCTGGTAGTCGGCATAGCAGGTCACGTTGCCTTCCACCGCCAGTACGTGTTCACCAAAGCGCTGGCGCAGGCTGGCAATCTTCGCTGCGGACAGCTCGAGCGTGGCGACTTTAGCACCTTCTTCAATAAAGCGTTCTACCAGCGCCAGCCCCAGCCCGGAGCCGCCGCCAGTAATAAACACAACGTTATCGCGTAAATCGCTCATCTGGCCTCCTCGGGTAAATCAATAAACACCTCGCCGCCTTCCACATGCACCGCATAGGTGGTGAGCGGATCGGTGGCGGGCAGGCACAACGCTTTGCCGGTTTTCAGGCAGAAGCTGGCGGCGTGCAGCGGGCACTCCACCGTGGCGTCGTCTTCCAGATAGCCCTCCGACATCGAGGCGTTACCGTGGCTACAGCGATCGTTAATGGCATAAAACTCACCGCCAACGTGAAACAGCGCGATGACGGGAGAGGTTTCCAGCCGGAGGGCTTCCCCCTCCGGCAGCTCCGTGGCGGAGCAGGCAAATATGCGGCTCATCAGAACAGTACACTCAGGTTGTGGGAGGTGATCACCGCCTGATCGAGCACGATCTCACGCTCCAGTAAGCGCCATTCGTCGCCCGGCAGACGACGGACCTTATCCATGCGCGTGCCGACGTAGAACGTCTCGTCACGCTCTTTTTGTGCGCGGTACAGCAGATAGTTCAGGCGCACGGCGAACACGTCCGGCTGGTCGGTTTCGCTCACCTGCAGGTTGCTGATCATGTGGCGGGTGCGGGAAGGTGGCTCTTCGGCCCACGCCATGCCGGTTTCCAGCCGCGCGATACGGCGTTCAAGCTGGCCTTTATTGTCGTTGAAAATCCAGGTGGTCGGCGGCTGTACGCCTTTACGGCGGTCGCGCGTCTGGGCATTCACCGTGGTGCGCATGGTGTAACGTATGTCGTCATCCAGTTGCGCCAGCCAGCCGCGGAACTGCCAGTCGTCCAGCAGACGCGCTTCTTCATACAGGAACTGGCTGATGCGGTGATGTAGCTCAGGGGAGACTAACGCGCTCATTTCATCACCTCCTGCTGGTATGCGGCGGTTTTTTCCTGCACTTCCTGCCAGCTTTCGCTGCTTAATAAATCGGCCCAACGCTGATACATGCCGCGGGCGGCGGTTTCCGAGAAGATGTAGTTAGTGATCCCCGGAATGCCGTCTTCACGACGTTTTTCCTGGCCGAGACCCATCTCCAGGCACAGGTTGGTGTTGCGTGCCCGGTGGCCTTTGAGCAGTTTTTGAATCTCACACCAGTTTTCCGAGTCGTCCTGCTCAAGGAACCCCGCCGGGCCGAAGGCGCGGGTGGCGCTGTTTTCAAAAGCGGCTTTGACGTCATCAGAGGCGGCTTTATCGGCGATGCAGAATGCCCACACTTCGACTTTGTCCGGCCCGCGCGGATGCCAGACGCGCAGCGTGGCGGTGCCGTTCAGCCAGGAGAGCGTGGGGAAAATATTGTTGTGACCGGCGAGACGCAGTGCACGAACCTTACCCAGACGCTGCTCCGCCTCTTCATAGGTATCGCGATAGTAGCTGGAGACTTCGCCGTCGACCCAGACGTTGGCGTCCGGTTTCTCGGTAAAGAAGAAGCCGCTGCCGTGTCCATCCTGGCCGAACTGTAGCGCGTCTTTGGCTGTTTCCCACACCGGGCGGGCGGTTTGACCGTCTCCCAGGCGTTTGTCGCTGCCGTCGTCTTTCGCGCCCAATACCTGTACGGCAGAGGCGTGGCTGAACAACGCGTGATACTGGTCACTGGCGAACTGTTCGGCGGGGAATTTCCAGTTACAGTCGATGGTCCACTTCTGTACGCCGCCGACGATTTCAGTGCCGCCTTCACGGCGATCTAGCACGCCGTCGAGATACCAGGCGATGTCGCCGAGATAATCGCGAAGATTCGGCGCGGTGGTATCCCAGTTACCGAAAATCAGCCCTTTGTAGCTTTCGACGCATGGCACTTCGTTCAGCCCCCAGTGGGATTTGCACAACCCTTGTGGGTAGGCGCGCGGCTCCAGCGGCACGTCGATCAGCTCGCCGTTAATGCCATACGACCAGCCGTGATACGGGCAGGTGAAGGCGCGGGTGTTACCGCAGTCGGCATAACTCACGCGCATCGCGCGGTGGCGGCACTGGTTGAGAAACGCTTTGATGCTGCCGTCCTTCTGGCGCACCACCACCACGGCGTCTTCGCCCATATAAGTGTTAAAGAAATCGCCCGGTTTGGGGATTTGGCTTTCGTGGGCGAGAAACAGCCAGCAGCGTCCGAAGATGCGTTCCAGCTCCAGTTGGTAAATTTCAGGGTCGGTATAAATACGTGGGGTTACGCGACCGTTTTGCGTGTCGATCAGTCGGTAGATGTCTAAATTTGAGGGTATGGTCATATTTTTTAATCCTGAAAGCTAAGATGTATTGACCTTCTTTTTTTGTACCCTAAGGATGTTGCTGGTTAGTTATCAATCTGTGAAATAGTAAATTTCTACCAGTTGAGACATTTTTTCGATAACAAGGGGAAGGGCATGGAACTGAGGCACTTACGCTATTTTGTGGCGGTGGCGCAGGCGCTGAATTTCACCCGGGCGGCAGAAAAACTGCATACCTCTCAGCCCTCGTTAAGCAGTCAGATCCGCGATCTGGAGACCTGTGTGGGGGTTCCCTTGCTGGTGCGGGACAAGCGCAAAGTTGCGTTAACGGCAGCAGGTGAATGTTTTTTACAGGATGCGTTGGTTATCCTCGAGCAGGCGGAAAATGCCAAAGTTCGCGCCCGTAAAACGGTGCAGGAAGATAACCATTTCGCCATCGGCTTTGTCCCTTCCGCAGAGGTAAATCTGTTGCCCAAAGTGCTGCCTTTGTTTCGTTTAAAACAACCAGATACGCATATTGAACTGGTCAGTTTGATCACCACTGAGCAGGAGGAGAAGATCCTGCGCGGAGAGCTGGACGTTGGCTTAATGCGTCATCCGGTTTACAGCCCGGAACTGGATTATCTGGAGCTGATTCATGAGCCGCTGGTGGTGGTGTTACCGGTGAATCATCCGCTCGCTAATGAGAAAGCGATATCGGCACAGCAACTGCACGGCGTCAATTTTGTCAGTACCGATCCGGCCTATTCCGGCGCGTTAGCGATGATTGTCAAAAACTGGTTTCAGCAGCAAAAAAGCCAGCCCAATATCGTGCAGGTGGCGACCAATATTCTGGTGACCATGAACCTGGTCAGCATGGGGTTGGGGGTGACTTTGATACCCGGTTATATGAATAATTTTAATACCGGGCAGGTGGTTTTTCGCCCTATTGTTGGCGATGTTCCGACCATTGCGCTGCTGATGGCGTGGAAAAAGGGGGCGCTGAAACCGGCGCTGACCGACTTTATCGCCACGGTGCATGAACGTTTAGCCGTGAGCGTTGTGGATTAACGACTACAGCTCGCTAAGCTGCGACTCGACATACAGATAACCGATTCCCATCAGTTGCTGAGCGCGATTAAGCTTACCGAAACCGATCTGCGTTGCCCGGGCTCGTGGGTTATCGCCATGATCGAACGGATTAAATCCGGTTTGCTGTACCAGCGTGTTGAGCCAGCTCTCGCCGAAGGCGCAGCTACGACCATACAGCCAGATTTGATTAATATTTAATATATTTAGAAAATTGTACAGACTCAGGCCAATGGCACTGGCGGCATGTTCGGCCCACGCCTGAATGCGAACATCTCCGTGCCTCCAGGCATCAATAAGCTGGTCGGTCGTCAGCGTTTGGGGATCATACAGGGATGTCGGTTGCGATTTCATCCACACGCGAGCCTGCTTTTTCAGTGCGCTTAATGACGCCACCGTTTCCAGACACCCATAACGGCCACAGTCACAGGCAACCCCGTCCGGATCAATTATTGTATGGCCAATCTGACCGCTGCCGTACAAACTGCCCCGCCAGATGTTATCGTTAATGACAAACGATGAGCCAATGCCGTAATCAACGTTAATCACACAAAAATCACCGTTAGCCGCCGGATTTTGCCACTTTTCCGCCAGCGCCAGCATCACGCAGTCATTGTCCAGCCGGACCTGCACACCAAGCATTTCCTCAAGCAGGTATTTTATTTCCACCGGTGTTTTCCACGGAGCCTGAGGCATGGTTTTTGATGCGCCGGTAATCGGATCAACCTGGCCGTGCACGCCCAGTGCCAGATTAATCGTAACCTCTGGAAATTGCCGACGGTATTCTCGCCAGTGTGCCGCCAATGCTGTCAGCAGCGCTTTTGGCGTATCAGGATTAATGACCTCATGGCGCCAGTCGCCGACGGCCACCAGACGCGCGTCCGCCAGTTGGCTGGTGATGCTGGTGGGGGTGACGTTGATGCAGAGCGTCCAGGCGCCTGTTTCTGGCAAATGATAACTGCCGCTACTCAAACCGCGCTGGCTTAACGTCTCTCGCGAATGGCTGATTCTCCCTTCATCCATCAGCTCTTCAAGAATATTGCTGACCGCCGGGATCGACAGACTGGTCAGCTGCGCCAACTGCGACTTGCTAAGCTGTTTTTCCCGCCATAGATGCGACAAAAAGATCTGTTTATTTGCCTGACGCACCCTGGCGTTATTGAATCCCGAACGCTGCATACACTTAACTCCCTTTACTATATTGCGTGAGCATTGCGCATTTTAACGCCACTTAACTGCCGCAGAATAGCCTCAGGTTAAATTTTTACTTTTGTTTATTGAGTGGAGAGCGGCATGTACGGTTCAGTTAAAGTCTGGCAGGAAACGATCACCCTCCCAACGTGGACGGTGGGTGAAGAAGACGCTAACCCGATGTTTCTGGAGAAAAGGGTATATCAGGGATCCTCTGGTGCGGTTTATCCCTACGGCGTGATTGATACCCTGACCGGCAAGCGTGAAATGCGCGACTATCAGGCGGTGTGGATGGAGAATGACTTCATTCGCATCATGCTGCTGCCGGAATTAGGCGGACGTATCCATCGTGCGTATGACAAAGTGCAGCAACGTGATTTCGTCTACTACAACGAAGTGGTGAAACCAGCGTTGGTTGGCCTGCTTGGGCCATGGATCTCTGGCGGCATTGAGTTCAACTGGCCGCAGCATCATCGTCCAACCACCTTTATGCCGGTTGATTTTACGCAACAGCAGGGCGAGCAGGGGGAATATACCGTGTGGATGGGGGAGGTTGAACCCATGCGTGGTTTACAGGTGATGACCGGATTCACACTGTATCCGGATCGTGCGCTGATCGAAATAACCGGGAAGGTGTTTAACGGTAACGCCACGCCGCGCCACTTCCTGTGGTGGGCGAATCCGGCGGTGAAAGGCGGCGACGATCATCAGAGCGTGTTTCCGCCGGATGTAACCGCGGTATTCGACCACGGCAAGCGCGATGTTTCAGCGTTTCCTGTCGCTACTGGCACCTACTACAAAGTGGATTACTCGGCGGGTGTGGATATCTCTCGCTACAAAAACGTACCCGTTCCGACCTCTTATATGGCGGAAAAATCGGATTATGACTTTGTCGGTGCCTGGCACCACGGCGAACGCGGTGGATTACTGCACGTGGCGGACCACCATGTTTCGCCGGGGAAAAAACAGTGGACCTGGGGATACGGCGACTTTGGCGTTGCCTGGGATCGTAATCTCACCGATGACAACGGTCCGTATATCGAACTGATGACCGGGGTCTTTACCGATAACCAACCGGATTTCACCTGGCTTGCGCCGTACGAAGAGAAAGTTTTCGTGCAAAACTTCCTGCCCTACAGCGAACTTGGCATGGTGCAAAACGCCAGCACGCAACTGGCGCTTCGGCTGGTGCGTGAGGGAAGCCAACTTTCAGTGGGCGTTTATGCGATAGCGCCGCTACGCGATGTTCAGGTTACGCTTGCGGCACACGGGGAGCCGTTCTTTGAGAATACACTCACCCTTGAGCCGGGGCAGAGCTGGTTAGCCGATGTGTCTGACAATGGTCATGCCCGGGTAACGATGACCGTTACTCGCGCCGATGGCACTGTGCTGTTGCAGTACGAAGAGCACCTGGCGCAAGAATTACCACTACCCTCGGCGGCCAGCGCGCCAGCTCAGCCAGAAGCGCTTGCTAATACCGATGAACTCTATTTTATTGGTCAGCATCTGGAGCAGTACAACCACGCCAGCCGCTATGCCGAAGACTATTACCGCCGCGCGCTGGAGGTCGACCCGCTTGATTATCGCAATAATGTGGCGCTGGGGACGCTGGCACTAAACCGCGCGGACTGGGCATTAGCAGCCCATTGCGCGGGCAAGGCGCTGGAACGGGCGCACAAGCTCAATAAGAATCCACGTGATGGCGAGGCGAGTATGCTGCTGGCCGCCGCGCAGGAACGCCAGGGCGACGATGAAAGCGCCTGGGATAATTATTATAAGGCGAGCTGGAGCGGCAACTGCCGGGACGCGGCTTTCTGGTCGTTAGCGCGCCTGGCGATGAAACGTCAGGACTATGCCGGCGCGTTGGAAAAAGTCGAGCAGAGCCTGCGTTTTAACGGCAGTAATAACCTGGCGATGGGACTGAAAGCGCTGGCGCTGGCTAAGCTTGATCGCAATGCGCAAGCGCTGGAATACATTCGCCAACAGCTGGTTGATTATCCGCTGAGTTACACCCTGCACTATGCGCGCTGGGCTATTTGCCAGGATGAGGCCACTGCACAGGCGCTAATCTCGATTACCGGGCGGCGCGGTACCAACGCGTGTGAACTGGCTGGCTGGTTGATCGCATTGGGGCAAAAAGATGCTGCCCGTGGCGTGCTGGAACTGCTCGACAGCCAGGAAACGCTACCGATGCTGTGGCGCGCTTCGCTGAGCGACAATCCGCAACCTTTCATCGAACGAGCGCGTAAGTGTCTGCAAAATCGCGTCCGTTTTCCTAATACGCTGGATGAAGTACAGATGCTGCAAACCCTCGAGCAGAGCGCTTTTGCCCGCTATTTGCTCGGCTGTTTCTGGTACAGCAAACGCTGCTATGACGAGGCGGTCTCCTGCTGGCAATTTACCCTTGCGCAGGAGCCGGATTTTGCCCCAGTGCATCGCTTATTGGGTATCTATGCCTGGAACAAACAGCACGATGCACAGCAGGCGATGCAGTATCTGTCGCAGGCCGTAGCACTGGAGCCGCAAAATGCCCGTTTCCTGTTCGAACTCGACTATCTCAAAAAGCTGATGGCGCAACCGACTGAACAGCGTTTGCAACGACTGGAAGCCAGCAAAGATATTGTCTTCCATCGTGACGATCTGACGGTGGAACTGCTTAGTCTGTGGAATGGATTGGGGCGCTACGACGAGGCCGCGGCAATATTACGTGAGCGTGTATTTCATCCGTGGGAGGGGGGAGAAGGCAAAGCCACCGGGCAATATTTGCTGAATCAGATGCATCGCGCACTGGAGGCCGTTCAGTCGGGCGACCCGCAAACCGCCATCACGCAACTGCAACAGGCGCTGCACTACCCGCAAAACCTTGGAGAGGGGCGCCTGCCTGGGCAAACGGATAATGACATCTGGTATTTGCTGGGTTATTGCGCCCAGCAGCAGGGGCATTTCGAGGAGTCCCGGCGCTATTTCTCCCGTGCCACGCGTGGCGGTAGCTCACTGGATGCCGGACGTTACTACAACGACCAGCCGGTGGACTATCTCTTCTGGCAGGGGATGGCGCAGAGAAAACTCGGCGATGATGCACAGGCGGACGCTCTGTTCAACAGCTTCCTGCAATGGGTTGAGTCGCATCGCGACAACGTCCCGGATGTCGATTTCTTTGCCGTATCGCTGCCCGATCTGGTGGTGCTGGATACCTCAGCACAAGCAAAACACCAGCAACACTGCCTGTTTATCAATGCGCTTGGGCATCTGGGGCTGGGAAATAGTTCTGCTTGCCAGCGCGATCTTGATGAGCTTCTGCAACTCAATCCGGCACATGACAAGGCGTTACTGCTGCGTCACGCCATTAACGTAAGGCTGTTCCAGTAATACCCGAAACGGGTGGGGGCAACCTCACCCGAAACCTTCTGTCCCCTGCGTTTCCCTGAAAGAGGAATCATAATGAATAACGCGCAGACACATTTAAAGATTGGTTACGTCTGGACTATCTGCCTGGTTGCCGCCTGCGGTGGTTTACTGTTTGGCTATGACTGGGTGGTGATCGGCGGGGCAAAGCCCTTCTATGAAGCTTATTTTTCGATTACCGATCCGGCGCAATCTGGCTGGGCGATGAGCTCGGCGCTGGTTGGTTGTATCTTTGGTGCGCTGATTTCCGGCTGGTGTGCCGATAAGTTTGGCCGAAAGATGCCGCTGATTCTCTCGGCAATCCTTTTTAGCGCTTCAGCCTGGGGAACAGCAGTTGCCAGCAATTTTGACATGTTTGTTGTCTATCGCATCGTTGGCGGCGTGGGGATTGGTCTGGCATCCGCGCTAAGCCCGCTGTATATCGCTGAGGTCAGCCCGGCGGAAAAGCGTGGTCGCTTTGTTGCCGTTAACCAACTCACCATCGTCATTGGCGTCCTGGCGGCGCAGCTTATCAACCTGATGATTGCCGAACCTGTCGCTACAGGCGCTACGCAGCAGGCGATTGTGGAAAGCTGGAACGGTCAGACGGGCTGGCGCTGGATGTTTGGCGCTGAATTAGTGCCCGCGGTAATTTTCCTGGTGCTGATGTTCTTTGTCCCTGAATCGCCGCGCTGGTTGGTGAAGGCAGGAAAAGCCGAACGTGCGCGCACCATGCTGCAGCGCATTGGTTCAGCGGAATATGCCGGGCAAACGCTGAAAGAGATTGAACATACGCTACAAAAAGATAACCACAAGGTCGCGTGGTCATCACTGTTACAACCGCAGATCAAACCGATAGTGATTATTGGCATGGTGCTGGCAGTGTTCCAGCAGTGGTGTGGGATCAACGTTATTTTCAACTATGCGCAGGAGATATTTGCTTCTGCCGGATTCGACATCAACGGCACGTTAAAATCGATCGTAGCGACCGGGATCATCAATCTGGTCTTTACCCTTGCCGCTCTGCCGCTGGTGGACAAAATTGGGCGTCGTAAACTGATGCTGTTTGGTGCATCAGGGCTGACGGTTATCTACGTACTCATTGCCGGGGCATACGGGTTGGGCATTCTGGGCTGGCCGGTTTTGGTACTGGTGCTGGCGGCGATCGCCATTTACGCCCTGACGCTGGCCCCGGTAACCTGGGTGCTGCTGTCCGAAATTTTCCCCAACCGAGTACGCGGGTTAGCGATGTCGTTCGGCACGCTGGCGTTGTGGGTTGCCTGCTTCCTGCTGACCTATACCTTCCCACTGCTGAATGCGAGTCTGGGCGCATCGGGAAGCTTCCTGCTCTACGGTGTGATTTGCGCGATGGGCTTTATCTATATTCTGCGTAATGTGCCGGAAACCAAAGGCGTGACGCTGGAAGCGCTGGAGGAACAGCTGGCGGCGCAGCATACGAAAGTTGGCGCATCAAGCCAACAACGAAGCACCCGCTAATGAATTCTCTGCTGATGCTTCAAAACGCACATCTACGGATGTGCGTAGATCCGCAGGGCGGTTCGCTATTGAGTCTGGTTTCGTTACAACATCAACGGGCAATATTACGTGAAGGTCATGGTCAGCAGCCCGGTGATTGCGGCCTGTTCCCGATGCTGCCGGTGGCAAACCGGGTGGCGGGCAACCGTTTTATGCTACGTGGGGAAGAGGTTGTGCTACCGCACCATGAGGCGGATGAACACTTCTTCCTGCACGGTGACGGCTGGCTGCAGCGCTGGCGGGTTATCACCGCGACACCAAGCGGTTGTTTGCTACAGTTGCGCAGTTGGCATCCCTGTGGCTACGACTATACGGCGCAGATTTGCTACCAACTGGAAGCGTCGAGCCTGCATGCTTCATTGACGCTCACCCATTGCGGGGAACGACCGATGATCTATGGCTGCGGGTTCCATCCGTTTTTCGCCTTTGATACGTACAGTACGGCCCAGTTCACTGCCAGCGGCTACTGGCCGGAGGGGGAACAGCATCTGCCACTGGACTGGCAAAGTGATATTCCACCCGCAGCGGATTTTATGCATGCGCAATACGGTGAAGATGCCTGGTTGAATGTGGGTTATTCTGGCTGGAGCGGGCGGGCCGTTATTCAGCGCGATGTGATGAAAGTCACGATTTTAGCGCAAACTCCGTGGCTGATGCTGTTCAGAATGTCGGGTGAACCATTCCTGTGCCTGGAGCCGCAGACGCATCCGGTGAATGCCCACCACATGCAGGGGCAGCCGGGATTGCAGGTTTTAGCGCAGGGAGAACGCTGTCATTTTGCGATGCAAATTTGTGTCGAATAGGGCGAAAATCATGTTATCTGCCTGTTAATGGTCTCTTGCGCCAGCCAGAGTTTATCGCCAGACTACCGTCTCCAAACGGGAGGGATTCATGGCTTTGCATTCCACGCGCTGGCTGGCGCTCGGTTATTTCACCTATTTCTTTAGCTACGGTATTTTTCTGCCTTTCTGGAGCGTCTGGCTCGAAGGGTTGGGGCTGACGCCGGAAACCATTGGTTTACTGCTGGGCGCGGGGCTGATTGCCCGTTTTCTCGGTAGCTTGCTGATTGCGCCGCGCGTGAGCGATCCCTCTCGTCTGATTACCGCTTTACGTATTCTGGCTCTGTTGACATTGGTGTTTGCGCTTGCCTTCTGGGCGGGGACCAACGTGGCGTGGCTGATGGTGGTGATGGTCGGATTTAACCTGTTTTTCTCACCGTTGGTGCCGCTGACTGACGCGCTGGCTAACACCTGGCAAAAACAGATAACCATGGATTACGGGCGGGTTCGACTGTGGGGATCCGTGGCCTTTGTGATTGGCTCTGCGCTGACCGGTAAGCTGGTGAGCCTGTTTGACTATCGGGTGATCCTTATTCTGCTGTCGCTTGGCGTCGCCTCAATGCTGCTGGGCATGATGATTCGTCCGAGCGTGCAGCCAGCTGGTGAAAACCGTCAGCAGGAGAGTGCGGGATGGCCCGCATGGCGCGCGTTAATAACGCAAAGCTGGCGTTTTCTTGCCTGCGTGAGTCTGCTGCAGGGCGCGCATGCCGCCTATTACGGTTTTAGCGCCATTTACTGGCAGTCTGCTGGTTATTCCGCTTCGGCGGTGGGCTATTTATGGTCATTGGGCGTGGTGGCGGAAGTCATTATCTTCGCGCTCAGCCACAAGCTGTTCCGCCGCTTTAGCGCCCGCGATCTGCTGTTGCTTTCCGCCGTTTGCGGCGTGGCGCGTTGGGGGCTGATGGGCTGGAGCACCGAACTACCGTGGCTGATTGTGGTGCAGATCCTGCACTGCGGTACCTTCACCGTCTGCCACCTGGCGGCAATGCGCTATATCGCGGCGCGACAGGGCAGCGAAGTGATTCGTTTACAGGCGGTCTATTCCGCGATAGCGATGGGCGGCAGTATCGCCATCATGACCGTTTTCGCTGGCTACCTGTACCAAAACCTGGGCAGCGGCGTATTCTGGGTGATGGCGCTGGTGGCGCTACCGGCTATCGTGCTGCGCCCGAAAGTAGTGGCGCAGCCTGCGACGTTATGATTCGAGGATTTTGCGGATCTGCTGCTGCTGGTGAGACGTCAGCGCCAGATCCGCATGAATCAACGGCGGTGAAAACAGCGGCAGCGGCGTAGTGTACGGTGTGACGATCAGCGTTACGCCGCGCGGCGCACCCTCTTTTTGAAAGTCCTGCATTGGCATATGTTTTACGTTGAGCGGCAGTAGCGTCAGTTCGCGTAGCTGCTGTTCAATATGCGCTTCGAGTTGTTCATTACTGCCGGTCAGCAGGATAATCTGCTTTTCGTGCAAATCCTTCTCCTGCATCAGCCAGGCACCGAAAATCACCGCTACCAGACCGATCTCTTCTTCTGAAAATTGCACTTCGTATTCCGCTTCGAATCCGTGTATCGCCTCGCGGGTGGTGCGAACCAGCCGGGGATAAAGTCGGCTGAACTCCTCCGGCAGCGTGTTATCAATACCAATGGCAAACAAACTGCGGTTCAGAGCCTGGGCAAGGTGGATATACAGCTGGTCGTTCAGCCCTTGTTCATCGCTGAAGCGAACGTTGCCATACTCGCGAAAACGCAGCACCAGCCGCGCGATAGCCAGACGCAAACGGCGATCCTGCTGGTGGTTATCGCGGATGGGATCGGGGATGCGAATCATTGAGAACAGCAATGCCATAAACAGCGATTCGCCCGGCGGCGCACTTTGCATGACGTGACGTTGCCAGTGGCGGGCAATCTCCTCAGCGAGCGCATACTCTGCGCAGGATTGCGCCCAGCGCTGCTGGAGCGGATTAAACTCCGGGGTGATCCCCGCGTGATGTTGCAGCAGGCAGTATTGTAAAAACAGCCGCAGGAACTGGATATCACGGCACTCAAAGGGTTTTTGCAAGCGTCGGGAGCAGAGGTTAATCAGCGCATGCAGATTGGTGTCATCATACAACGTGCGCGCTATGCCCTGCTGTTTAAGCGCCATTTTCAATGTGGGTGTGAAATGTTGCGTGATAAACGTCGGGCAGATCCGCAGGCCACGGCGCAGCCAATGCAACAGGCACAGCCGCTGGTTCAGCGGGGCGCCTTCGATCGTATAGCCGCCATTCTGGGCGGAAGTAATGGCGAGCCGATGATAGCGCTGGATTTCGAGCCCCGCGCCAATGATATCCTCCTGAACGGTGGCATCATCGACGCCATTGAGACTGCTGAAGGTCTGCGCGGTAGCAATCTGCCCCGGCAGAAAAAGCGTCAGCAGTACCTGGCAACGGCGTTGGGGAGCGGAAAGTACAGATGGCGGGGCGAGCGTTGACATCATCTGTAGAATCTCCCGTGAGTATGTTTGATAAGAATAGTTAAAGTTTGCGCATAGATTTGCGGAATGGAAAGCTTTACGCCAGGAATGCTGGGGAGCGTCACAGAATTTTTAACGTGCGGAACAGATAGCGGTAGTGAAACGCAGCGCGTTAATCCACTTTTTCACGGTTTTATCTTTAGTTTACATATAAAAGAACTGGTAGAGATGTACTGCATGTCTGTTAAACATTATGGAGAACATGTGATTCCGGATCGGGGTGTCGCTTCAGCGCTCTTGCTTTTAGCTATATCCGTTTCGCTGTTCAGATATTTTCAAATAAAAATACAGGTGGTCAGGTGTGGGCTGGTCCGGCTGAAAATTGCCGACGTGTTTCCGTAAGGCCGGGAGAGCCAGCATGGATGCTGGCTCAGGGCGCGCTTTGCAAGGACGCTACCTCGCGCCCGGCCCGGTAGCCTGGAGGAATAAGCGGAGGGAACCACGAAGTGGCAATTTTCCCGCCGGGAGCCGGGATTGTTAAGGGTACGGCGATAGTACCCTTAACACGTTCACTGGGAGTAATCGTTTCAGAGAAGTGAAAAACATACGGTGAACGTAACAATACGCCGGAGGCAACAGATTTATCACCTCCGGAACAGATGCCTGGCGTTACTGCCCACGGCGCAGCGTTAATCCCACATCGCCGCCGGGATGCACCGCCAGCAGCGTCTCCTTTGAGTAGCCGCTTTCACTCATCAGACAGGCGCAGGCGGCGTCAAAGATAGCCAGTACCAGCAGAATTGAGGTCGTCGCCAGCATGTTCAGCGGGTCGGCCTCACGCTGTACGCCGGTGGAAATCACCAGCCTCGACGCTTTAGCGATGGCCGAATTGGCGTTTTCCGTCACGCTCAGGATCGGCACATTTCTCGCCGCCAGCCCAGGCAGCAGCCGGGTAAGTTCATCCGAATTGCCACCGCGCGACAGCATAATAACCAGGTCGTCGGCGCGTAAAAAACCCAGATCGCCGTGCGCCGCATCGGTGGCATTGAGATAAATCGCCGGGCGCTCCACGCAGGCGAGCATATGCGCGACTTTACGCGCCGCAATGCCGGAGGTACCGACGCCGGTAACGACGATTTTCCCCTGGCATCCGCGCAGTTCCGCCATCAGCGACTGCCAGACCGGCTCAGTCAGATGCTGTCCCAGTCCCGCAAGGGCATCGCTGTAGATCTGGAATACGCCGGTGGCTTGAGACCATGAATTACTCATGCCTCCTCCTGCATCAACTGGCGATATTTCATATGATCCTGATACATCTCGTGGAATACCCGATATTTGCGATCGTAGTACTGCTTAATACGGTTGGTTTGCGGGGTGACCGTTTTACCAATCCGGCTCATCGCCGACATCGCTTCCGGGAAGGAGTCAAAAACGCCTGCGGCGATGGTTCCCATCATGGCGCCGCCCAGCAGCATGGCTTCACTCTCTTCCGGCAGCAGCATCGCGCAGCCGGTGGCGTTGGCATGCTCCTGAACGAAGATCGGGTTTTTCGTGCCGCCGCCGCTGGCCATAATCGTATCGATGGTGTAGCCGCTTTGATTCATCGTTTCAATAATATGCCGGGTACCAAGGGCAATGGCCTGGATGGTCGCCAGATACTGTCGCGCCATATCTTCCGGCGTGCGCGACAGCTTAAGTCCGGTGATTGCACCCGTAAGCGTTGGGTTGGCGCGCGGCGAGCGGTTGCCGTGGAAATAGGGCAGGATATGCATATCGCGGGTCAGGAAGGCGATATCTTCCGGCTCACCGGCCATTTTACGCAGCAACGCATTCAGCACTTCATAAATGGTCTGCCCTTGGGACTTAGCCTGCGCCAGTAGGGTGTCGTAGCACGGATGCGACTGAATTACGTGGTCGATTAACGCCCCCGTAGCCGACTGCCCGCCTTCGTTGAGCCAGTATTCCGGCAGTACGGCAGAGTAGTAAGGCCCCCAGACGCCGCCGATAAAACGCGGCTCTTTGGAAATTGCCATGTGTCCGGTGGAGGTACCGCCAATCAGTGCGATACGACGGTCGAAATCCGGCACCTCGCCAGAAACGCCGCTGGCGCCGAGCGTGCCGAGCGTACCGGCGTGGGCATCAATAATTGATACGCTGACCGCGGTGCCGGGGATGAGTCCCATTTCGCTGGCGGCGCGCGCTGACAGCCCATGGCCGAGCGGTTCGCCCATGGTCTTCACGTAACGGCCAATTTTGGCGGCATCGTGCTCCAGCAAATCTTCCAGCCCAATCTGGCGGAAATAGCTGGCATCCCATTTATCTTCATGACCCATATAGGTCCATTTACACACCGTCGAGCACAATGAGCGCGTGTCATCGCCCGTTGCCCGCCAGGTGAGGAAATCAGGCAGGTCAAAGTAGTAACCGGCGTTAGCCCAGGTATTGGGCATATGCTGCTTCAGCCACAGCAGTTTTGGCGTTTGCATTTCCGGGGAGATAATACCGCCCACATAGTCCAGCACCCGATGATGCAGGGCGTTAATGCGATCGGCCTGAGTAATGGCGCGATGGTCCATCCACACAATAATGTTCTGTTCACTGCGCCCGGAAGGGCTGATGGTCAGCGGATTGCCTTCTTTATCCAGCACCACCAGTGAACAGGTGGCGTCGAAGCCCAGACCTTTCACCTGGATAGGATTGATATCCGACTGGTTAATCGCATCGCGTACCGCGTTACACACAGCCTGCCAGATGTTATCGGAAGACTGCTCAACAAAATCGGCCTGCGGACGGTAAATTTCGATGGTCCGACTGGCCTGACCGACCATTCTGCCGTTGAGATCAAACACGCCAGCGCGGGCGCTTCCGGTTCCGACATCCACACCAATAAAGTAACTTGCCATAATTTTTTCTCCTGAAATCAGGCTTTACGATTCTGTAATGCGATAAAGAGGATCAGCACCGCGCCCCACAGCGCCATCGTCAGATAGCTGCTGACCCCCAGCAAGTTAAGGCCGCTTTCCAGCATTTGCAGCACAATCAGCGCCAGTACCAGGCCGATAATGCGTCCGAAGCCGCCGTCCGGATTGATACCGCCGAGCACGGAGGCAAGGATGGTGACCAGCAGGTAGGATTCACCGTATCCGGCTTTGGCCGAGTTGAATTTCGCCATCATCAGAATGGCGGCGACCCAGCCGAGCAGGGCAGAAATAACGTACACCGAAATTTGTACCCGTACGGTATTCACACCGCTGTAGCGGGTAGCCTGCTCATTGGAACCGACGAGATACAGGCTGCGCCCAAGCGTGGTGTGCTCCAGCAGCACCCACAGCAGGATTGCCACGAGGAAAAAGAGCAGCAGTGCCACCGGAATACCGGCAATCGTCGCGTTACCAAGGTATTGAATGGCGGTCGGGAAGCCGGAAATCACCGTCCCGTTGGAGAGCAAAATATTCAGCCCCGAGATCAGCGTCATCGTGCCGAGGGTGGCGAGAATAGGCGAGACGCCGACCCAGGCAATTAAAGCGCCGTTGAGCGTGCCGATAGCCACCGCCACCGCTGCGCCTGCAATCAACGCCAGCGCCAGAAACAGCGGGTTATCCGGGTGGGTGACGATAATCGCCGCCATCACCAGCGAGCAGGCGTTCGCACCGGCAATAATCGACAGGTTAATGCCGCCGGTCAGCATGGTCATGCCCATCCCGAGGGCCAGCATGCCGAGGATTGGCAACTGCGAGCCGATCGACTGGAAGTTAGCGACGCTGAAAAAACGGCTGCCGAGCAGGGCCGAGAAGACCAGGGCGACGACCACAATAATGACGCATTGCAGACGAATGATGGCATCACCGGGTAAAAATCTGGCGATTGTTTTCATCTCAAAGCTCCCTTGCCAGTTTACGTTTTTCGTTCCAGGCCGTGGCGCTAATGCTGACCAGGATAATGGCGCCGCTGAACACGGTGTGCCAGTAAGAGGAGACGCTCAGCAGCGTCAGACCATTTTGCAAGAACGCCAGCAGCACAACACCCAGTAGCGTTCCGGTTAACGTACCGCGCCCGCCGCTCATGCTGGTGCCGCCGAGCACGACCGCCGCCAGCACCGTCAGCTCAAAGCCGAGCAGGGAATTGGGGGCAACAGACTGGGTGATTTGCGCCTGAACCACGGCGGCAACGCCTGCCAGAATGCCCATATAGCCATAGACGTAGAAATGCAGCTTCAGCAAATTCAGCCCCAGGCGCGAGGCCGCGTCGCGGTTGCCGCCCATGGCGTAAACCTGACGGCCAAGACGGGTATAGTTCATCAGTACGGCGGTAAAGATGATCACCGCCGCCAGGCACAGCAGGGGCAGGGTTAAACCGTAGTCGTAGCCGTCTGTCGCGGTGAACGACAACCAGTTGATACCGTTCATAAACCAGTCCGGGAAGCCGTACAGCCAGGTACCCTTGGTGGCATAAACCAGCAGGCCGTAGTAGACGTTTAGCGTGGCGATGGTAATGATGATCGCCGGAACGCGCAGCCAGTACACCAGGAAGCCATTAATCAGCCCAAGCAGCAGACCTACCGCCATTGCGATGGTTAAAGCCAGTATGAAGTTGCCGCCGTGAGCGATCACCCAACTGGCCATCGCATACTGGGCAATCGCTGTCATCGCCGGAAATGAGATGTCGATCCCGCCGGAAATCAGCACCACAAACAGCCCGCAGGCGAGAATGCCGAGAATCGCGTAACTGGTGGCGACATCTGTGAGATTGCCCAGCGACAGGAACTCATCGGTACTGACGCTCAGCCCGACGGCGAGCGCCACGACCAGCAGGCCCAGCCAGAATTCATGTTGCCCGATTAAACGGGAGAGACGCAGACTATTCATTGATTACCTCGACCACTTCAGCAATCTCCTCTTCACGGCAGTGATGAGGATTAAATTCCGCCACCAGTTTGCCGCGGCGCATCACCAGCACACGATGGCTGTTGTAATACGCTTCCGGGATTTCATCGCAAATCATTAGTACCGCCATTCCCTGTTCCGCCAGATCGCGGGCTATCTGGTAAATCCCCTCTTTGTTGGCGATATCCACGCCGACGGTAGGGGAGTCGAGGATCAGGATGCGCGGATGGGTTGCCACCCATTTGGCAATGGCAATGCGTTGGGCATTACCGCCGGAGAGCGTTTTGACCGGCAGATGCGGATCGGAGACTTTAATGTTCAACTCACGGATCAAATCGGCGACCAGCTTTTGCGCTTTACGATGATCGAGCAGACCGCTGCCGGTATGCAGTTGGTCAAACACCGTGACGATGGTGTTGTCATAGATCGACTGCTCCATGATCAACCCCTGCGTCAGGCGATCTTCTGAGACATAGCCGATCCCGTGTTTGATGGCGTCATGGTTATTGCGCAGAGTAACCGGCTGACCGTTAATGCGCATTTCGCCGCTTTCCGGATGGGTCATGCCGAACAAACTGAGGCAAAGCTCGGTGCGACCGGCACCCAGCAGACCGACAATGGAGACAATCTCACCGCTATGTAGCGATAAATTGATGTTCTGGTATTTCCCCCGGCGGCTGAGGTTGCGTAGCTCGAGCAGCGGCTCTTGCTCAATAGCGGGTCTTTCCGGCAGCGGGCTGTAGTGGAAGCGTTGTCCGGTCATCAGGAAGGCCAGTTCGTGACTGTCGAGTTCGCTGGCTGGGTATGTTCCCACCAGTTTGCCGTCGCGCATCACGCTGATACGGTCAGCCACTTCCATCACTTCATCCAGACGGTGGCTGACAAACACCACGCAAATACCGGCCGCTTTCAGTTCGTTGACGACCCGCAGCAGACCATTGACCTCCTGGCGGGTTAACGAAGCGGTGGGTTCATCCATAATCACCAGACGCGCATCGGCGGCAATAGCCCGGCAAATGGCGACCAGTTGCCGATCGGCAATCGACAGTTTTTCGACTTTTTTATCGGGATCGATGTTCACGCCGATGCGTTTCATGGCGGCCAGCGCCTGCTGTTTCATCGCGCCACGGCGTACCCAAATATCGCCACCGGGCAGATAGCGGTTGACCGCGATATTTTCAGCGACGCTAAAGTTAGGGAATAACGACAGGTCCTGATAAATAACCTGAATACCATAATGGGAAGAAAGCTGCGGCGTCAGGTGATGGAATAATTTGCCATCGAGTAAAATCTGCGCGCCTTTTTCCGGATGATACACCCCAGAGATCACTTTAATAATGGTGCTTTTACCACAGCCGTTTTGACCCGCCAGACAGTGAACTTCGCCTTTTCTCAGCGTCAGATTCACGTTATCCAGCGCCAGCACGCCCGGGAATTGTTTGCTGATATTCTCAAGAGTGATAAATGCGGTGGTGTCTGTCATGGACAATACCCCTGCGCACGTCCGCATGGACGCTAAGTGTTAGTTTGGTTGATAGCGCCGACCAGACGGTCGGCGTTAAGGTTCCCTGGTGTCGGCTAAAGCCTTAGAAACCGAGTGATTGTGCGTTGTCTTTGGTGACTTCGAGGATCTTGTTAAAGCGGATCACTTTCTTCTCCGTGTCGATATCGGCTTTCCCTAAACCATCAATACTCAAATCGGCGTTCACTTCTTTACCCTGCAACAGCTGGTCGGCCACCGTTACCAGAGCGTATCCGGCGTCTTTTGGATCCCACAGCAGCGCTTTTTTGATATCGCCGCGCATCAGGTACGGCGCAGCCTGTGCTGGCATGGCGATCCCGACGACGGCGATTTTATCTTTGGCGCGTTTTTTCTGCACCGCCTGACCCGCACCGATTGGACCCAGCGATCCGAAACCAATAATGCCCTTCATCTGCGGATAGGTTTTCATCAGGTCCAGCGTGGTGGCGTAGGATTTATCGATGCTTTCCGCGACCGGCAGACGTGAAGTGACCTCGAACATTTCGGGATATTTTTCTTTTTGGTACTTAATCGCAAAATCGGCCCACGCGTTATGCAACGGTACCGTCAGTGAACCGACATAGATGGCATAACCCCCTTTACCGCCCATGCTTTTCGCTAATTCATCGACGTTAGCCTGCGCATATTTTTCACTGTCGATGGTTTCAATATCCCATTGACCAATCTGCTCGTCCGGGGATTCGTGCGTCAGCACCACGATGCCTTTATCGCGCGCTTTTTTCAGCACCGGCTCAAGGACCTTGGCATCATTCGGCACCACGATGATCGCGTTAACGTTTTTGGCGATCAGATCCTCAATGACTTTCACCTGCTGAGCCGGATCCGGCGTGGAAGGCCCGGTCTGGTAAGCATTCACATCCAGTTTTTTTGCTGCTTCATTAACGCCGGTTTCCATCCGGTTAAACCACGGAATCCCGGTGACTTTGGCAACCACAGCAATTTCATATTTTTCCGCCGCAAAGGACGTGCCGGACAACATGCATGCAGAAACCAGGGTTGCACTGAGTAATGCGAGTTTGAATTTCATAGTTGTACCTTTCGTAGGGGGCAGGACATGTCACGGGGTGAAGTTAACTACGAATGGAAGAGGGAATGAATCATAAGTTCCGTGAATGTGATCTATGTCCGTTATTGTAAATTTAAAGAAAACTAATGGTTAAATATTGGTTAAATTCATGGGATTTTATATCCATACCAGCAAAATTATTGTTAATAAATAATTAAAATAAAACTTTTAATTAACAATTTATTATCATTTTGCATAAATTGTGGCCACGAAAAGGGATTCAGACGGGTGTTGCTGGAGAAAGAATTGTCGAAATTGAGAACTGAATCGATACCGGAAAAGGGGGCTCAACATTTTTTCGTTCAATGTTATCCTCAGCACTCTTTCGCCAAACACACCATTATTTCTGGCGGCCTGGATTTTTATCGTGGAGAAGTCATGCAGCGTGTTAAGCACATCATTGTAACGTTGTTTCTTGCTGTCCTGTCCTTTGGCGCAGGGGCGCATCCCCACAGCTTTATCCATTTGAAAACCGAGATAGTGAGCGAGAATAATCAGTTCGTGGCGCTGAAAATGCGCTGGACGATGGATGAAATCACCTCGGCAGATCTGCTTTACGATGCGGGGAATGCTAAACCTAGCTCGGAGAGCTGGAAAAAACTGGCGGCGGAAGTGATGGCGAATGTGCTTGGGCAGCATTATTTTACTGAAGTGTGGCATGAAGGGCAAAAGGTAAAGTTTAAAAACAGGCCGACGGAATACGGCATGGAACGTGAGGAACATCAGGCGGTGCTGACGTTCGTTCTACCCTTAGCTGAACCACAGCCGCTGAGTGGTCAAAAATATACCATTTCAACCTTCGATCCGACCTACTACGTGGACATGAGCTATGACCAGGATAGCGATGCCCGGCTGTCGCAGGCGATCAGCCAGCAATGCCGTATTTCAGTACACACCCCGACGCCGAATGAACAAACGCTGATCTTTGCGCAGTCGCTGGATAAAGAAGACGCCCCGCCGGAGGATATGGAGTTGGGTAAACAGTTCGCACAAACGGTAACGCTGCAATGTCAGTAGTTTATCAACCACGACCCATTGGACGTCGCTGGCTCACGCTGTGGCCGCTGGCGCTATTTTTGCTGCTGGCGGCAGGCGGCATACTGTGGCTATGGCTGGCCTGGCCGCAGGTGATGATGAAAAGCATCGTCTGGCAGCGCGAAGTAAACCAACAGATGAGCGGATTGCTGAAAGCGGTTGCTGCCAGTCCGACCCAGGCAGGGGGATCGCTGCTACTGTTTAGTTTTCTCTACGGCGTTCTGCATGCGCTGGGGCCGGGACATGGAAAAGTGGTGATTACTACCTGGCTTGCGACGCACCCGTCAAAACTCAAATCCAGTATCGGCCTGACGCTGGCGTCGTCTTTATTACAAGGACTGGTCGCGATTGGTCTGGTCGTTATCGTGCTCACCGTCTTGCAGTTGCCTGCGCGGCAGCTGCATATGAGCAGCTTCTGGCTGGAGAGAGGGAGTTATGTGCTGGTGGGCGTGTTAGGCCTGCTGCTGTGCTGGCGGGCGCTGAAAAAACTGCGCTTATTGCTAAAGCGGCCAACGTTTACCGCCTTCACGCCGCGCCATGTGCATCACGACGGCTGTGGTTGCGGGCATCAGCATCTGCCGAACCCTGAACAGGTGCAAAGCGGTGATGACTGGCGCGCCCGGCTGATGATTATTCTGTCTATGGGGATGCGCCCATGCTCCGGGGCCATCATGGTGCTGTTGTTCAGCAAAGTGATTGGCGTCTTTTACTGGGGCATGGCGTCGGCGCTGGCGATGGCGGCGGGCACCTCTTTGACGATTACGTCACTGGCTTTATTGGTACACAGTTTCCGCACGCTGGCGGTGAGACTTAGCGGGCATAAAGCGCCGGTGCTGTGGCGACAGATTGGCTGGACGACGCTGGCGTTAGCCGGGGGCACGGTATTAATTGCGGCAGCGGTGGTGATGTGGATGAGCGCGGTGCCGGTGGGGCGAGGGATAAGACCGTTTTAGCACTGTTGTAGGATGAATGCCTGATGGCGCTTCGCTTATCAGGCCTACGGGGAACTTCCCTGGTAGGCCGGATCAGGCGCTAGCCGCCATCAGGCATCAAACAATTAGCGCTTCAGCGCATCGCTCAGTTCGTCACGCATGTTAGCCAGCATGGCTTTCACTACGCGCGGGTTACCTGCAACGATGTTGCCGGTCGCCATGTAGTTATGGCCGCCGGTGAAGTCGCACACCAGGGCGCCAGCTTCACGCGCAATCAGCTCGCCTGCGGCGAAATCCCACGGGCGCAGACCAATTTCGAAATAACCGTCAACGCGGGCTGCGGCAACGTAGGCCAGATCCAGCGCGGCAGAACCGGTACGGCGGAAGTCAGCGCATTCGGTAAACATGTTGCCAAGGATTTTCATGTAAGAAGCGGCGTGTTGTTTCGCTTTGAACGGGAAGCCGGTGGCAATGATGGTGCCGTCCAGATCGCGAGCCGTGCTGCCACGAAGACGGTAACCGTTAAGCTGCGCGCCCTGACCGCGGGTTGCGGTGAACAGTTCATTACGCATTGGATCGTAAACAACGGCAACCTCAGTACGGCCTTTAATGCGTACTGCGATAGATACCGCGAAGTGCGGCAGGCGTTTTACGAAGTTGGTGGTGCCATCCAGTGGATCGATAACCCATTGAACATCCAAATCTTCACCAACATGTTCACCGCTTTCTTCGGTGATGATGGTGTGCTGTGGGTAAGATTTGCGAATCGTTTCGATAATAATCGCTTCGGCGGCTTTATCGACGTTAGTCACGAAATCATTGCTGCCTTTCTGGCTGGTTTCTACAGAGTCTGGCGTTTCGTAGTGTTTGGCAATTACATTACCCGCCTTGCGCGCTGCGCGCACGGCGATGGTCAGCATCGGATGCATCGGTCTCTCTCACTGGATGTTAAAGAACGGGAAAACGGCGCAGAGTATAGCAGCGAGTTCGGAATATGTCTTCGTTTTATGATAATATGCCCGAATAATCTTTAGCCGAAGAAATACAATGCTGCAAAATATTCGAATTGTGCTGGTGGAAACCTCTCACACTGGCAACATGGGCTCTGTGGCCCGCGCAATGAAAACCATGGGTTTAACCAATCTGTGGCTGGTTAATCCACTGGTCAAACCGGACTCGCAGGCCATCGCCCTGGCGGCAGGCGCCAGCGATGTGATCGGCAGCGCGCAGATCGTCGATACCCTCGATGAAGCGCTGGCGGGTTGTAGTCTGGTAGTAGGCACCAGCGCGCGTTCCCGTACGTTGCCGTGGCCGATGCTGGACCCGCGCGAATGCGGCTTAAAAAGCGTGTCTGAAGCGGCGAATACGCCGGTGGCGCTGGTATTTGGTCGTGAACGCGTTGGCCTGACCAACGAAGAACTGCAAAAATGCCATTATCACGTCGCCATTGCTGCGAACCCGGAATACAGTTCGCTCAACCTGGCGATGGCGGTGCAGGTTATCTCTTATGAAGTCCGCATGGCCTGGCTGGCGACGCAGGAAGGTGATAAGAGCGTCGAATATGAAGAAGCTGAGTATCCGCTGGTGGATGATTTAGAGCGTTTTTACGGTCATCTGGAACAAACGCTGCTGTCGACCGGGTTTATTCGCGAAGGCCATCCGGGACAAGTGATGAACAAGCTGCGCCGTCTGTTTACGCGTGCGCGTCCTGAGAGTCAGGAGCTGAATATCCTGCGCGGGATTCTGGCATCTATCGAACAGCAGAATAAAGGCAAGTAAGCGAAACGCCTCCTGCAAGTGAAAACGGCACTGAAGGTTAAATACCTGACTAAATTAGTCAAGTAAATAGTTGACTGATTTAGTCGGGAATGTCAGACTTGCCCCTGCTATGCAATACCCCCATTTTACAATAAAAAACCCCGGGCAGGGGCGAGTTTGAGGCTAAGTAAGACATGAGACTGACATCAAAAGGGCGTTATGCCGTGACCGCAATGTTGGACGTTGCGCTCAACTCAGAAACGGGCCCGGTACCGTTGGCTGATATTTCTGAACGTCAGGGAATTTCCCTGTCATATCTGGAGCAGCTGTTTTCCCGTTTGCGTAAAAACGGTCTGGTTTCAAGCGTACGTGGACCAGGCGGCGGGTATCTGCTGGGTAAAGATGCCGGCAGCATCGCAGTAGGTGAAGTCATTAGCGCTGTCGACGAGTCTGTAGATGCGACCCGTTGCCAGGGCAAAGGCGGTTGTCAGGGCGGCGATAAATGCCTGACCCATGCGCTGTGGCGCGATCTGAGCGATCGTCTGACCGGGTTCCTCAACAACATTACGTTGGGCGAACTGGTGAATAATCAGGAAGTCCTGGATGTGTCTGGTCGCCAGCACACGCATGACGCTCCACGCACTAATCGTGCTCAAGACGCGATCGACGTTAAGTTACGCGCATAATAAAAGTATTTTAGAATCAGGCCGGGGTGTTAAACGCCCCGTTAACTCGGTCGTACATCCAGCCGGTTGCCTGGTTCCTTGCATTGAAGCGATGTACGGAGTTTATAGAGCAATGAAATTACCGATCTATCTCGATTACTCCGCAACCACGCCGGTGGACCCGCGTGTTGCCGAGAAAATGATGCAGTGTCTGACCCTGGACGGAAACTTTGGTAACCCAGCTTCCCGTTCACACCGTTTTGGCTGGCATGCTGAAGAGGCGGTAGATATCGCCCGTAATCAGATCGCTGATCTGGTCGGTGCCGATCCGCGTGAAATCGTCTTTACCTCCGGTGCGACGGAATCCGATAACCTGGCGATTAAAGGTGCAGCCAACTTTTATCAGAAAAAAGGCAAGCACATCATCACCAGCAAAACCGAACACAAAGCCGTGCTGGATACCTGCCGTCAGTTGGAGCGCGAAGGGTTTGAAGTCACTTACCTCGCCCCACAGCGTAACGGTATTATCGACCTGAAAGAACTTGAAGCGGCAATGCGTGACGACACTATCCTCGTGTCCATCATGCACGTGAACAACGAAATTGGCGTGGTGCAGGATATCGCGACTATCGGTGAAATGTGCCGTGCGCGCGGCATCATCTATCACGTTGACGCCACTCAGAGCGTGGGCAAACTGCCTATCGACCTGAGCCAACTGAAAGTTGACCTGATGTCCTTCTCCGGCCACAAAATCTATGGTCCGAAAGGTATCGGCGCGCTGTACGTGCGTCGTAAACCGCGTATTCGTATCGAAGCGCAGATGCACGGCGGCGGTCACGAGCGCGGCATGCGTTCCGGTACTTTGCCTGTCCACCAGATCGTTGGCATGGGTGAAGCGTACCGTATCGCGAAAGAAGAGATGGAAACCGAGATGGCGCGTCTGCGCAGTCTGCGTAACCGTCTGTGGAACGGCGTGAAGGACATGGAAGAAGTGTACCTGAACGGCGATCTCGAACAGGGCGCACCGAACATTCTCAACGTCAGCTTCAACTTTGTTGAAGGCGAGTCGCTGATTATGGCGCTGAAAGACCTGGCGGTATCCTCCGGTTCTGCATGTACTTCAGCAAGCCTGGAGCCATCCTACGTGCTGCGCGCGCTGGGTATGACCGACGAGCTGGCACACAGCTCAATTCGTTTCTCTTTAGGTCGTTTCACTACCGAAGAAGAGATTGACTATGCCATCAATCTGGTTCGCAACTCCATTGGCCGTCTGCGCGACCTTTCTCCACTGTGGGAAATGTTCAAACAGGGCGTGGACTTGAACAGTATTGAATGGTCACATCACTAATTCGGCACCAATAAGGAGAATTCAACATGGCTTACAGCGAAAAAGTTATCGATCACTACGAGAATCCACGTAACGTGGGCTCTTTTGACAACAGCGACGAGAACGTGGGTAGCGGCATGGTCGGCGCACCGGCCTGTGGCGACGTGATGAAGTTGCAGATCAAAGTCAACAATGAGGGTATCATTGAAGACGCGCGTTTCAAGACTTACGGCTGCGGTTCCGCTATTGCCTCCAGTTCTCTGGTTACCGAATGGGTAAAAGGGAAATCGCTGGACGAAGCACAGGCGATTAAAAACACCGATATCGCCGACGAGCTTG
>NZ_JAHLQZ010000089.1:0-15992 GCF_018919505.1 Citrobacter sp. S55_ASV_140 | reverse complement strand
GATATAGCATAGCTGATGTTCTGAACTGACGCCTTCCGCAACGATATTAAGCCCCAGCTTTTGACTCAGCATAATAATGGTATCCAGGATGGGCACGTCGCTGCCGCTGGTATCAATCGTATCGACAAAAGAACGATCGATTTTCAGATAATCAACCGGAAGCTGTTGGAGATAAGATAGCGAGCAGTAGCCGGTACCAAAATCGTCAATCGCTATCAGTACCCCTTTTTCACGCAACTGCATGAGCTTATCTGACACTAAAGCCGGTTGGATAATTAGGCTGCGTTCGGTGAGTTCCAGCATGAGGCGCAGTTTCCCTAAGCTTGTGAGTAGCGACTCAACATCGGCAATAAAACTCTCATGCATCAAATGTTCAGGTGAAATATTTACGCTAATATAAAAATCTTCGGCAACCTGCCACCGTCCGACATCCTGTGCGATGAGTTCAAATAAGTGACGCGAAAGCGGAACGATCATGCCTTCGTTTTCTGCTGCGGTGATGAAGATGTCGGGCGTAATTGAACGCCCATCCGGAAGGGGCCAGCGCATTAATGCCTCCACGCCGCCACAATTACCGCGGCTGACGTTAAATACAGGTTGATAATGCACGGTGAACTGCCCATGTTTCATACCGCGGGTGATTTCTCGGGCCATGGATAGCCGTTTCTGGGCCCATTGCCGGTAAAGAAAAAGGGTCATAAATGAGAAGCAAAGCGAGAGAGGGATGAAGATAAGAAGAGATTTCATCCACAGAGTCGTCAATGTCGTGAGAGGTGCGGCAACGGCAAGCGAAATCTTTCCGTCGGCGGTGGCGAAATGCTGGGTCATCACTATGCTGTCACGCTGCGCTGGTTGGCTGATAATCGTATCACCCTCGCCAAACCGCAGGCTGAACAAGGCGGCTCTTTCCTCTGCGAGGACATCCATCAATTCCTGAATATATCGAGAATCGACGATGACAAACGCCGCTTTATCCGTCGTCACCTGCTCCGTATAAACCACAGCGGGCCTGCCAGGTCCTCCGGCCATCAAGCCGAATGAGCGGACCCATCTGTCAGGTAACGGCGTCGGAAGCGTTTTACCTGGCGGCAGAGGAAAAGGGTGCGCCTGCTCCCGGGTAACAAAGGAACAGAGCAGATTGCCGTTTTCCACCAGACCAATATCGCGGATATAAGGGGTAAAGGCACGGGTACGATTAAGCTCCGACAGCATTTCAGTACAGGGCTTGTCCGCTAATTTTACGGTCTTCTCGGTGACCCGCCATGAGGCGGTTGACACATCGTTACTAAAACGTAATAAGGTATTCGCACTTAGTGCGACATCCTGTTTAAACTGCAGCACGCAGACCAGCAATGCTAATACAATCATAATGACCAGTGGTACAAGCACTGCATAAATCACAAAAGATAGCTTTAGTTTCACTGGGCGTTGCCTCTCACACACCAATGGAAGTGCGGTTTTGTATCCATGGCCGCAACACTCATTATGCTTTAGCGCTGCCACTCGTTGTGCAGAAATTATAGATCTGCCGGTTCAGGGAAAAAAGATAGGCTCTCTGACCGATTTTGTTTATCGTCAGCTCATTCACTGTTGCCGGTTGCAGGATACGCAGCCAGGAAAACATATCGCCTGTCGTATCAGAATTAAATCTGTGCACGGCTTTAACCCGAAAGGTGTAGGTTTTCATGCCGGTGCGGTTAAGTGGGGTGATTGCGACATCCTGAAAGAATAAGTGCTGCTCCCGCTGTTGATCCTGCACGGCATAATGAATGGCAATTCGGTTCGACTTAAGGTCCAGCACCAGAGTTCCGTTCAGCATGAGCTCTCTCGGTTTTATATAAATATTTGATTTGGCAGTGCAAATAAGATTACGCACTTCTTCCGTATCGTGCCTGGCTCCTTGATATATCTGCGTTACCAGGATGATAAATCCACAGAGCAGACCGCACAGGATGATTAGTAACGTTCTTTGATGGTAATGCATTTAGGTACCGCCGTTTCGACAGGATTCAGACATTGCAAAAAAAGATTCATGTTCGGCTCCCGAAGGTAATAAAGATAATGACCGTTCTGGCTACATAGCGGCAATGTCAGGGTTTTATAAGCCGAAACCACCTCCTTAAATGTTACTTTATCGTTAGCCATCTTAAAGAAGATGTACCCATCCTCATCGCCAAGCATCCTAAAGCTGCTGTTGTATTTATTTTGCGCTGGCGCATGCTGAAAAAGCATCGCAATCCCCGTTAACAGCAGCAGTATAATGGTCAGGATGAGAAGGCGTATTTTCGCTGCAATCTTTTTAACGTCCGTAATGTGAACCTGTTGACTATCTTTTTCACGCCCGGCATCTCCGACGTTTTCGCATGCTGGTGTAGGATCTTTTTCGATTGGATCTAACGCCAATGATAACGTTACGCCAATTCGGGGCCGTGTAACAATATCTGCTGCATTCAGGCCAACAAGATCAAATTTATTTCGCATCAGGTTAATGAGCTTGTAATAACTTGATTCGGAAACACAACCCGCACGGTTCTTCCAGACAAAATTAATAATATCTTCTTTTTTATATATCCCGCGATAAAACGCCAGGAGTAAATTTGTCTCCGATTCTGAAATTTTAATGATTTTATCACCGTTGGTTAATGTCATTCTGGCGCTATCAAATATCACCTTTTTATCTATTAGTAACGATTTCTCATCCATGTCAAACCCGATCTTTTATACATTTCTCTGTCGCTTTGTATATTAACATGGAGCAGAGGGATTTCATCCCGCTTTGCATCTTCAGTTTTTTGCTATGACATTTATGTTGGTGGTTAATTTCATTTTAAATCATGTGGTTATTTGTGCTTTATGAATTTTTCTTACCTGGTTTTGAATTTATGAATTTCAGTGCGTCAGGTGAGTAAGAAAAATGTAAGGGTTATTCAGCATGCAAGGAAGCTCTTTTCTGAAAATGATTTCTAAGATTAGCCCTAAAACATGATAGCGCCGTTGGGGTATAACGTCAGTCGCTATGCGTCTTGTGACAGAGGGCGCGCAATAAAAATCGCCCAGCGAGATGATATTTTTGTTTTTCCTCAACCAAAGGATGTTTGCTTTATCTGTGTTATTCACAGAGCGAGTAGCGTTAGTTGAAAGTAAATAGTAATCAAGGAATAAACGACCATGTTCAAGAAAACTAATCTGGCTTTACTCACAGCCTCACTTTTTATTTCTACCAGTACGTTTGCGATGTCCAATAATACCATTACCTTTCGCGGTGAAGTTTCCGATGAAACCTGTTCTGTAGCGATTAACGGTAATCAGGCAAAACCAGTAGTTATTCTGCCGACGGTGAGTGCAAAAGAACTGGCGAAAGGCGGAAATACCGCAGGTCAGGTGACATTTGATATTGGTCTCACTGGCTGTACGAGTAATGCCGATATACCGACCAAAATCTCTACCGTCTTTGTCGGTAACCAGGTGACCAGCAACGGTAATCTTGGAAATACCGGGGACGCCGCCAATGTTGAAGTCCAAATTCTCGATACGGCTGAGAAAGTTATCAACCTGACCAACGGCTTCAAAGGTGAAGGCGATCTGCAGTTGAAGCCGGGAGAGACAGAAGCCAGCGCCACCTATACTGCGCAGTATTACGCCACCGGCGCGGCATCGGCTGGTACGGTCGAAGCCACTCTCCAGTACGCCGTTTCCTACCTGTAAAAACGCTTCCAGGTCCGGTGCTTGTCGTCGGACCCTTTTGATAGCAATGGAGTTGTTGCAATGAAAAAGGATGCTACCCGTTCAGGGCTGCGCTATCTGATGGTGCTGCTAGTCCTGCTCCTTCCCGTTGCCATGTCATGGGCCAGCGTCACCATTGTAGGCAGTCGGATTATCTATCCGTCGACCATACCCTCTGTCGATGTACAGCTAAAAAATAACGATGACTTTCCCTACGTCGTACAAACCTGGTTTGACAATGGTGATATGCGTATTGGGCCAGAGAATGCGAGCGGCATTCCTTTTATCGCTACGCCGCCGGTATTTCGTATCCAGCCAAAAGCAGGGCAGGTGGTGCGCGTGGTGTACAGCCAGAGTAAAGCGTTACCGAACGATCGTGAATCTGTCTTCTGGTTCAACGCGTTGCAAGTACCGCCGGCCAATATTGGCGGCCGTCAGCAGAATAAAGTGCTGGTGATGTTACGCACGCGGATAAAACTTTTTTACCGGCCGGAAGGGATTGGTTCACCGGGCAATCTGGCTAAAAAGCTGCACGTTACCGTGGTGCGTAATGCCCGAAAAGGTGCCGGTATTGTCATCAGCAACCCGCAGCCATGGTATGCGTCCCTCAGCAACCTGAGCGTGACGGCAAGTGGTGTATCACGTCAGCTCAATGTCGAAATGATTCCACCTTTCTCCAGCCGTACTTTCTGGATACCTGGGAAATTCAGCGCCAACTCGCTTAACGGTACCGTCATCGTGACGTTGGTTAACGACCAGGGAGCAAGGATAAGCGAGCGTTATCATGTCGCCGAAGGTTAAATTCTGTCGCAAAAATATCTTCGTTATCTTAGCCGTAGTCTGCTCCGGTCAGGCATTTGGCGAAGAATACTATTTTGATCCTTCTCTTCTACAGGGGACGGCTTACGGACAAGGTATGGCGAGCGTTAACGGTCCCGGCACGCCCGCCGGAGAGTATCTGGTTGATGTTATGGTCAATGGCTCGCTGCTAAAATCCGGCGCAAAGATACGCTTTAATCCAGTCAATGGTGGACAACGCACGGAGCCTTGCCTTCCGTTCTCGCTGATGCAGGCTGCTCGGGTAAAATCGCTCCCGGATAAAGCACCTCCAAATAGCTGTCGTCCGCTAAGGGAATGGGTATCCCGAGGCGAATGGCAATTTGATAGCGCGACGCTACAGCTCAGGCTTACGCTGCCGATGAACGAGTTGATGCACAGGCCGCGCGGCTATCTTCCGCCTTCGCAGTGGGACAGCGGCGCATTGGCTCTGTTTTTACGCCATAACACTAACTGGACCCACACTGACAACACCAGCCAGCACTTCCGCTACCAGTATTTGTGGAGCGGTATCAACATTGGCAGCAACATCGGACTGTGGCAGCTCCGCCATCAGGGTAACCTGCGCTATGCCGACAGCAATCAGAGCGGAAGCGACTGGCATTACAATCGCGTACGCAGTTGGGTGCAGCGACCACTCGCCGCAATCGACAGCATCCTGACGTTTGGCGATAACTACACTGACTCCAGTTTATTCGGTAGCTTGTCGTTTAATGGCATGAAACTCGCCACGGATGAGCGCATGTGGCCGCAGGGTAAACGCGGCTATGCGCCTGAAGTACGCGGCGTGGCGGCAAGCAGCGCGCGGGTGGTCGTCAAACAGCTGGACAAAGTGATCTATGAAACCCATGTTCCGCCTGGACCGTTCTCTATTGACGATCTTTACAACACCCGTTATCAGGGAGATTTGCAGGTTGAAGTGATTGAGGCTAACGGAAAAGTATCGCGTTTTACCGTGCCTTATTCTGCGGTTCCCGACTCAGTACGACCAGGCAACTGGCACTACTCTTTCGCTCTTGGCAAGGTCCGCCAATATTACCGCATCGACAACCGCTTTCTTGAGGGGACGCTGCAGCACGGGGTGAATAATAACCTCACTCTTAACCTCGGATCGCGGCTGGCGCATGATTATCAGGCCTGGCTGGTCGGCGGCGTATGGGCGACCCGCTTCGGCGCATTTGGTATGAACGCCACCTGGTCTGGTGCGCGAGTGGAGCATAATGACCGCCAGCAGGGCTGGCGTACGGAACTGAGCTATAGCAAGACTTTTTCCACTGGTACTAATCTGGTGCTGGCGGCCTATCGCTACTCAACCGGTGGATTCCGCGATTTGGAGGATGTATTTGGCGTACGCCGACAGGAGCAAAACGGCATTGATTACTACTCTGATACGCTGCATCAACGTCAACGCCTTTCTGCGACCGTCAGCCAGCCCTTAGGCCATTCAGGTACGCTCAATCTCAGCGCCAGTACCGCTGATTACTACCATAATCAGTCGCGGATCACGCAGTTGCAGCTAGGCTACAGCAACCAGTGGCGAAAAGTGAGTTATGGATTCAACCTCGCCAGGCAGCGTTCCACCTGGGACTATGGCCGCTTCTACCGCAGCGTTAACGAACCGCAGGATCTGAGCCAGCGGCAAAAATATACCGAGACGACGCTGTCTTTTACTCTCTCCATTCCCTTTGACTGGGGTGACAGCCCGACATCCGTGGCGATGAACTATAACCAGTCGCGCGCGAATCACTCTTCAACCCTGTCGATGACCGGGACCCGTGGCGAGCAGAGCGAACTCTCCTGGTCTGTTTATGGCGGCTATGAACGCTATCGCAATGGGGATGAAGGGGCATCGACGACTTTCGGCGGTAATTTTCAGCAAAACACCCGTTTTGGCGCGCTGCGTGCGGGCTACGACCAGGGAAAGGACTATCGGCAGGTGGCACTGGGCTCCTCCGGGACCCTGGTGCTGCATTCCGGTGGCGTGACGCTCGGTCCTTACGCCAGCGACACCTTTGCATTAATTCACGCCGATGGCGCGCAGGGCGCAGTCGTCCAGAACGGTCAGGGAGCGGTAATCGACAGTTTCGGTTACGCCATTTTACCTGCGCTATCTCCGTATCGTCGCAACAACGTCTCTCTCGATACTCGCCAGATGCGCAGCGATGCTGAACTGACGGGGGGAAGCCAACAAGTTGTTCCCTATGCCGGCGCGATCGCGCGGGTGAACTTCTCCACAATTACCGGCAAAGCGGTGCTTATCGCGGTGAAAATGGCGGATGGCGGCGTTCCGCCGATGGGGGCCGAGGTCATTAACAGCGAAGGAGCTGTCATTGGGATGGTCGGGCAGGGTGGGCAGGTTTATGCCCGTATCAGCACTCCTTCAGGCTCATTGCTGGTGCGTTGGGGAAAAGGGACCGATCGACGTTGCCATGTGCCCTACCAGTTCGATCTGCATTCGCCTGAAAACGTGATTTATCTTACAACGACCTGCGAGAGGGAATAGTCTCATGTGTTATCTTCGCCAAACGCTGCTACTTGCTGCTACCCTGCTTTTCAGCACTGCGCCCTGGGCTAACTGCGTTAAAGTGACGGATAATAGTTTCCTTTCTGAGGCGGCGATTAAAGCAGGCTATACCGCACGCTACTGGCGCGGTGCCTTTGATGACAATATCGGTCATCTTGGTCTGCCGTCAGTCATTAGCGTTAGCGCGAATAATAAGTTCCAGCCTTCCGGCACCGTGCTTGCCAGTACGGTGGGTAATTTCCTCACTGCAGGCGTTCAGACGCCCTATACGGCAAAGCAGGTGCTTTACCGCTGTGATTTGCAGGACGCCGGGAAGCTGTATGAATTGTATTCAACCAACGGCGATAACTACTTTGTTGGTGGAAGTCGGGCGAAAGAAGTGGAGGGAGCCTACTATGACGCGGAACGTAACGTCGCGGTACGCATGACGAATTTGAGTACCGGCGAATACTATAGCCGTTTCTGGAAGCAGCGCCAGCTTACTGCGGATAGTTGGTTTCAGGACGATCGCGCAATTTATATTCCCGCAGGCGCATTTAGTAATGTCCTGTATGAGATGATTAAAATCGCCGCCTCAGGTCCCTATGTTTTTGGCGACAGAATTAACAAAGACACCTATAACCAGCCGCGCGGCTATATCGCATTCAAGGGGCCTGGCTTACTGACCTCTGCTATTCAACCCGGTATGGATCATGCTTCAAGTTATTATGGTTGGCCAGAATCCTGGCCCGGTGCGTGGAGTAGCTACAATCAGGTCACCTATATTCGCGGCGCAGCCTGCTCCATTGAAGATTATCCCGCGACGGTGCTGCTTCCTACCATTACAACGGAGGCGCTCTCTTCTGGCGAAAGCAGCGAAGCGCCTTTCAGTATAACGCTTGAGTGCGAGGCTGGCGCGGTGTCCTCGACTCATCCCACCACTAGTGTCGCTAACGTAGCCATGGGTTTTTTAGTCAATCAGCCTGGCGCTGTGGCCGCCGCGCGCCGCCTTGGCCTGACGACCACCGGCGGTGGATTGACCTGGTTACTGGACACGCATTATGGCGAAAAGGGCGTGGCTTCCGGAGTAGGAATACGGATTTACGATGAGGGCGGTGCGCCGCTTAACCTTTTGCCGGACAAAATGAGTACCGGAACGGGCAACGCCCGTGGCTGGTATGGATATAAGGAACTCACCGTACTAACGAGTAAAAAAGACCGCGGTTCAGTGGAGGTCTGGCACGGTGATTTTACCGCCTCCCTTGAGGCGCTCGCTGGACAACCGGTAACGGTAGGGAGCGTGAATGCGCAGTTACAGGCAGTGGTTAGTTTTCAGTAAGGCGGTATTAGCGCTGCTGTTGCTGGCAGGCGTCATTTCTGCGCCGTTTGCTGCGGTTAACGTTGACCGAACCCGGCTCGTATTCGCCTCTAACGATATTGCCCAGTCGCTGACGCTCGCAAACGACAGCGTAACGCCAATGCTGTTACAAATCTGGACCGACGCCGGAGAAATAGCTTCTTCCCCCGATAGCACCCGTACGCCGCTGGTAGTATTGCCGCCCGTCTTTAAGATGCAGCCGGATGAGTTGAGAACACTTCGCGTGATGCTGAGCTCACGGCGCAGTCTGCCAGAGGATCGGGAGAGCCTGTTCTGGCTCAACATTTACCAGATACCGCCTGAACTGAGCGCGACGAAAAGCGCCAGCCGCAAGCTAGTGTTACCCCTACGGCTGCGGTTGAAGGTATTTATTCGTCCGACCGGCTTAAAGGCGCCCACCGCCAATGATGAACAGAAACTGCGCTTCAGCATCACTTCGCAGGGCATCACGATAACCAACCCAACGCCGTGGTATATGAGCCTGACAGTAACGACAACAAAGGGAATCAGGATCGATAACGTCATGCTCGCGCCGTATGAGCGGCGAGATGTCGTACTTTCTCAGGCTCCAGGCGTGGGGGCAACGTTAAACTATGCGGTGATGAACGATTCAGGTAACTGGCGGACCTATACCGCAACAATTATGCATAATGAGATTTGAACGCTGTTTTTCACGGATATCCATCCCCACACTAAGGCATTTTTCCATCGTACATTCATTCTTCAGGCCGGACTGAATATCGACAATAATAAGTTCAATAGCCATGCGGGTTTCACTGAGGATTTTATTAACCGGACTACCAATGGTCTTAGTGGCATTGTAAGCCGGAAAGATGAGGCTGACGTCGATTTTATTCTTCATCTTTCCGCGCCGTGATGGCCTCATTATCTGGTTTACCAGGCAAGTGTATGCAAGATAATCGTTTTGATAGATCAGCTTTTCGATATTGATCGTTAGCGCCGATCGATAAGCGATGTATTGATGCGATACTATGCCTTCACAATACAGTAAAGCTGATCTCTGCCAGTACCGAATCGCCGATAAAGATTTCTTTAGACTACGTTCGCGTAATAGATAAACGCGAGCTTGTTGCCGTCCGGATCGCGTACGTAGGCGCTGTAAAATCCCTGACCATACTGCGGCCTGTGACCCGGCGCGCCTTCATCTGTGCCGCCCAGGCTGAGCGCGAGGGTGTGTAACTGCTCAATATGCTCGACGGAACGTGCATTCAGCGCCACCATCGTGCCATTACCAACGCTGGCAGGTTGTCGATCGAAGGGGCTGCCGATACACAGTCCAACGGTGTGGTTGCCGTTGAATGTTCCCCACGACGCCCCTTCTTCATTACGCCCGGCCTGCGGTTGCCCAAGCAGTTCCATTAGCGGATCGTAAAACTGAATGGCGCGTGGGAGATTGTTGGTACCTAACATAATGTAAGAAAACATACTGTCCCTCATATTCATGATGCCAGAAGGCTCAGTGGTTATCCGCCTTATGCGCCCAGGCGGGCATCGCTGTAAGATAACGCTTAGCACGTATACGCGCCTCTTCCGGGCCGACCTTTTGCCATGAGTCGAGAAACGCCGCCAGACCTGCAACGGCTTCATCCCAGGATTTCAAATTACCGTCGGCATCACTACACCAGGTGCAATATTGATTGCTGGCAACGTTGGCATCACTACCGGAGATTGGCATTCCGCAGGCCTGGCAAAACCGTTCATGCTCTGTCATACAACGTTCCTTTTGTTAGAGAGGTGGTTAATAAATATACATCCAATGACGAGAGAACTTAGGGGGCTAGATCAATTGTTGAGCGCTCGCGACAACCTGCAAGGGGGCGCTGACCGCACTGCCGGATATCGAAACGCTGAATGCTTTTATTACGCAATGTCATCTACCGGACTACGAAATAAAAGACCTTTAAGCATGATAACGGCGAGCTAAATAATTTTAGCTCTCTATGATTTTTGTGAATGTCCCCGCATCCTCATCGGATGGCGGGGATTTTTACTTTATTTTTGCAGGAAGATTAAACTGTAATACGCTTCAACCCCACTATCGCTTTTTCGAGGTAGGCGCGTGGACATCCCATGTTCAGGCGAATAAAACCTTTGCCAGCCGAACCAAAGCTATTTCCCATTGAAGGCGCAATACCGGCAACATCAAGCATAACCCCTTTGAGTTGCTCATCATCCAGTCCAAGCGCTTTGCAATCGATCCACAGCAGATACGTACCCTGGGAAGGAACAACCCGAGCCCACGGGAGATATTCATTAATCTGTTGAATAAACCAGCGTCGATTTTCAGCCAGATAATCGAGTAACTCGTCTAACCAGGGCGCGCCATGCTGCCATGCTGCCGTACTTGCCTCGACGGATAGCGCATTGAACACATCCAGCCCATGGGCATCCAGACGGCGTAAAAAGTGTTCACGCAATGCCGGTGCCGGTATCAGAAAATTAGCAATGCGTAGTGTCGACAAACCAAACGTTTTACTGGCGGAGGTGGCAGAGATAACGCGCGAATGCCAGCGCGCTCCCAGATGCAGAACTGAAGTAAATTTTTCACCTGGCAGTAATAAATCAGCCCATATTTCATCAGACAGCAACGTAACATTATAGGTCTCACATAAGGTGAGTAGCTGTTCCAGCTCCTGCGCAGACCAACAACGGCCGGTTGGGTTATGCGGATTACATAAAATCATCAACGGTGGGCGTTCAGTCCGGAATAACATTTCCAGGTGCACAAAATCCATTTGATAACCCGTAACCGGATCCTCAGATAATGGGTTTTCCAGGAGCTGCCTGCCGTTCAGAGTGATAATTTTGGCGAATGACCCGTAGTACGGCCCCTGAACGACCACGCCTTCACCGGGTTGACTCAGCATTTGCACCAGTAGAGATAACCCCGGAACGACGCCTTCAATGCTGCAGACCCATTCCTGCTTTATTTCCAGTTGATGGCGGGTGGAGAACCATGAGTTTAATGAATCAAAGTAACTTTGTGGGCGTTCGCTGTAACCAAAAATGCCGTGCCCGACGCGGAGTGTTAAAGCCTCCTGAACGGCAGGGGGGCAAGCAAAGTCAAAGTCAGAAACCCACATTGGCAACAGTTCATGTGTATCTTCGCCGAAATATCGCGTCATAAAGTCCCATTTCAGCGAACCGGTATTGTGGCGATCGATAACCTTATTAAAATCCATTACATGCTCTCCCTATTCTGTTGCCGTAATTTTTTTAGCTGTACCTGCCGCTGATGGCGCTTTTGCGATACCGATTCCTGTAAAACCATAAATCAAGGCGAAGAAGATTGCGGCATAGCACTGAATTGCCCATGGCAGTAAATCCAGCGTGCTCACGCCTAATGTCGTTGCCATATAGACTCCGGCAGAGGTCCACGGCAATAGCGGTTCAATAACTGTGCCCGCATCTTCAATAGTGCGGGATAGATTTTTAGTATCCAGTCCCATACGACGGTAAGCGTCTTTAAATAATTCAGCTGGAACCAGAAGAGCGAGTTTGCCGTCGCTTGTCGCACCTGTCACCAGAATGGTGGTTCCAATGGTCGCCGCAATTAGCTGACCGACACTGTGAATGACGGTCAACAGGCGGTTAATAAGAATGTTGAGCGCCCCCGTTAACGTTAAAGCCCCGGCAAAAGAGAATGCGCAAAATACCAGAAGGATAGTGCTCATCATTGAGAACATTCCACCACGGTTAAGCAGGCGTGGTACATCCGCAATAATGCCCTCGCTCCCTTGCGGGAACATCGTAATATTAAAGCCATCGATAAAGGCATCCAGTCCTTGCTTGATGCTAAGTCCCTGCATCACAACGCCCAGAATCAGGGCTAATACGCACGCGCTCAGCATTAAAGGAATGACCGGTTTTTTACGAATCGCCCCCCATAAAACGATTACTGGCGGCAAAATCAGAATGATATTGAAGTGGTACAGCGACTCCAGTGCGTTGACAATATCGGTCACCCGTTGTGGCGTGGCGACCTCGCCCAGCATATTGCTGTGGCCCGCAATTAAATAAACCACGGCTGCAAGCAGAAAGCTGGGAATTGTGGTCCACAATAAGTGCTGAATATGCTCGAAAAGGGTAGTATCTGCGACAATGGCCGCAAAGTTAGTTGAGTCTGACAGAGGCGATATCTTGTCGCCGAAGTAAGCACCTGAAACAACGGCTCCCGCAGCCGCTGCCATCGAGACATCCAGTCCGGCGGCAACCCCCATCAATGCTACGCCCACCGTTCCGGCTGAACCCCAGGAGGTTCCGGTACATACGGATACGACGCTGGTCAAAAAGAAGGCGGCGATGAGAATGTATTCGGGGCTGATGAGTTTAAGTCCCCAGTACACCATATAAGGGATGGTGCCGCTAAACATCCATGTTCCAATCAGGCCGCCAACGCAGATAAGAATCATAATAACCGGCATTGCTTTGGCGAGTTTATCGACCACCGAATTAATGATGTCTTCCCAGCAATACCCTTGCCACCAGGCCATCCCTGCGGCGACAGCGGCAGAACACAGTAACAAAGGTTCAATGCGTAACCCCATAATGCCGTAGCCAATAATTAATAGCAGGAGCATGGCTAAAATAGGGATCGCTGCCAGTCCAAATGAGAGCGTTTTTTTCTGATTTTGAGAGGCATTCATTCATGAATCTCCAGTCTGTAAGGTCGTTCAAGAGTAGAGAACACCCTTAGGCCTGACTGTGATCGTTCATTGGCCCTCATGTAAGCGATTACATGAGAACGTTAAACTTGAAGTCGATCACAATTCAGGGGCTTGACGATTTACGCATTGATGACGGGGGGAAGAACAGAATCGCGGATCACCAGATCCGCAGTGAAGCTATTCACACTGGGACGCTGGGTTGCGCCCTTAAAAAGCTGTATCGCCAGGTGCGAAGCACAGCGCGCCATCCGTTCAACGGGGTAATGCATTGTTGTCAGCGCGGGATAGAGATAGCGCGCCATCACCACATCATCGAACCCAACGATTGAAAGCTGCTGTGGCAGTGTAATTCCTTGTTGATGAAGGATGCGCATAATCCCGGCGGCCATCACATCATTAAATGTCACCGCTGCGGTGAAAGGGATGCCGCAATTTAGCAACTGATGCGCAGCGCGTTCGCCCCCCTCTTCATTGAAGGGGACGCTAATAACCCAGTTTTTATCTGGCGTAATACCATATTCGGCCAGCGCCAACTGATAGCCCTCCAGTCGCTCACGACGATCGATAATCGGTAAATCACTTGTCACGCAAGCAATACAACGGTGTCCTTGTTCCAGTAGATGTAGCGTGGCTGTTTTAGCTGCTTGACTATTTTCCAGCCATACGCAGCGATTGGCCATGCCGGCAATATAGCGATTCACGACGACCATGGCCGGGAAATGCGCGGCATATCGCAACAGTTCTTTTTCGGAGAGCCTACTGGCATGGACCACAATAGCTTCACAGCCCTGGTTGATCAGGAAATCGAGCCCGGATTTTTCCATTCCTTCATCGTGGCCACCGCTGCATACCATCAGCCGAAATTGTTGCTGGCGTGATACTTCTTCCACGCCTCGGGCAAGTCTGGCAAAAAAAGGATCGGCAAGATTGCCGGTCAATAACCCGAGCATGTCCCCGCTGCGTTTCGCTAATGCAATTGCGGCGGCATTGCGATGATAATTCAGCTCGCGCATAGCTTTTTCAACACGCTCACGCGTCACCGGTTCAACCCATGCAGTTTGATTAATAACGCGTGAAACGGTTGCGGTGGATACTCTTGCTAACTCTGCAACATCCTTTATCGTTGCCATACCGGCTCTTTACCTTATTGATGCTTGAGAATTTGCTTATCACTGGTTTTTATTTGGAAAATTAACTATGGGCTTTTATTTATCATGAGTTCATCTGACGTCTAGATTTGCATCAATGCCAGTTTAACGGCAAGCCCGGCAAACGCAACAGCAAAGAAACGCAATACCCAACGTTGCACAGCAGCATTAGCAACCACATGCTGGCGTATGCTGGCTGCACTAATTCCATATACGGTAAATACAAAGAAAGTCATAACCATAAAAATCAGGCTCATCTCCAGCATCTGAGAAACAGGTGAGATCTCACCTTTTATAACGAACTGCGGTAAGAATGCCAGGAAAAACATAGAGAGTTTAGGGTTGAGTAGATTGATAAGTATCGCCGAGGTTATAACTTGCCTTAAACTCTGTTTTTTAGTTTTACTAGCCATATTCAGATTTTTATTTTCATTAAGCGTTTTCCATGCCATATAAAGCAGATATGCTACGCCCAAATATTTAATTATCTGAAGGGCCATTTCACTAGTATGCAGTATTGCAGCAAGTCCTGTAATAACTGTTAATATGTGCGGAACAATACCCAGCGTGCAACCCAATGCAGCAATTATACTTACGCGAGCACCATCTGAAATGCCCGTGGCGACAGTATAGAGTACGCCAGTCCCTGGAGATGCCACGATAATGAGAGTGGTAAGGAGAAACTCAAGTGTCATAATGAATTTCCCCCGCAGACTTTTACTTCGGACTCGATGTAACGGGGCAACTGAGTCTGCGCAGTGAGGTTGGTACGGGGAATAATGCCATCTGCATGAATTATTCCAGTGTAGAGTCGTTCAACATGATTACGAATGAGGGGAGGGTAGAATAGTGACATTGGCAAATCTCTCTTCCGGAATGTTTCCAGCAGCATGCCGAGTGTCACGATTGGTGTATTGAATAAAATTGCAGCTTACTTTATCGCAGCAGCATAGGCGCCGGGCGTTATGCCATAAGTACGAACAAAAAGTCGCGTCATATGACTTTGATCTGCAAAACCGGCGGTATAGGAGGCATCAGTAAGAGACATTCCTCCAGCGATAAGCTGCCTCGCCTTTTGCAGTCTCCGCTGGATAAGATAAGCATGTGGAGTAAGCCCTGTGACTGTAGAAAAAGCGCGTAGTAGCTGAAACTGACTCACGCCTCCCAGAGCTGAAAGCTCATGGAGTGATAACGGTAATGAGGGGTCATCATCAATACGCTCCTTTGCCAGGATAATTGATTTTGGTACGCCCTTTTTCTCAATACGCGGGCTTGCGAGTAAGCCTGCCAGTAAAAAGAGCAGGGTTTCTTCCTGTTCAATTTCGCTGTGCCCGCCGCGGGAATCCGTCAGAATTCGAAAGAGTGTCGAGAAATGGGCCGCAGGCTCACGATTACGAAATACTGGGCTGGATAGCTCAACGCAGCCAGAGCGACTTTCCGTCAGAACTTGCATGGCGCCGGACAAAACGGTGGGGTCGAAATAGAGCATGCGCCACGACCTGCTTTCTGTTCCCAAAGGTGAGCCATCATGGACTTCACCAGGATTAACGGTGATCACATTCCCCACTACAGCTTCTACCCTACCGCGCCCACTCATCGAAACCTGAGCTCCACGAACGATTAAGCCAATGCCGAACTGATCATGAGTATGACGCCCAAACCGGAAGGACGTATCGGCAGATACCGCATGGACACCTGCCATCCCACATCGAAGG